>JADGQP010000002.1 GCA_017881705.1 Christensenellaceae bacterium | reverse complement strand
GCTGGCCAATTACCTGCTGAAGGATCAGGTGGGCGTTAAGTACCTTTGCCTGTTGCTCATTTACAGCCTGGCGCTGTACCTGTTCCGCGGGGAAATTAAAACGCTATGGCGCACGGGACGGCAGGTGTATCGCGAGGGACTGGGAGCATTGAAGCGCAGGGCGGGGCAGAACACCGACGGAGGAGAACAACCATGAGCAAACGTATCCTGCTGATTGCGGACTCGGGCAGTTTCTGGACGAAGCGATACATTGAGAACCTGCTACTGCCCAACGGTTGGGAAGTCGTGCTGTTCCCCATCTGGAAGCGGGAGAGTCGGCTGGATGGCGATTACCGTGCCCAAGGCGTAACCGTGTACCGCGACCGGCACACTCTGCCGGTGTTAAAGCATATCCCGCGGCTGCGCTTATGGGCGCGTGTTGCTTTAAACGCACGCTCGCTTCAGGCGCTGGGCCCTTTTACTGTGATCCATAACCATTACCTGTCCCAGCGGGATCTGGCGCTGGGTGCCGCTGTGCGCAGGAAAAACCCCGAAGCGGACTGGGTTTGCAGCTTCTGGGGCAGCGACCTGCTGCGTTCCACGGGGCTGGAACTGAAACGGATGCGCCGGTACCTGAACCGCTGCGACCATATTACGGTGCATTCCGCGCTGCATGTGCAGCGCGTGCGGGATGCGTTCGGCGAGGCGGCCGCGCAAAAGACGGCGCTGGTCTATTTTGGGCAGACGATCTTTGAGGATATTGACCGCGTGCGCGCAAAGAACGATAAAGCCGCCTGCAAGGCGCACTTCGGCCTACCAGCGGACAAACCGGTGATCTGCCTGGGGTACAACGCCTCGCCCACGCACCGCCACCTGCAGCTGCTGGAAGGCTTGCGCACGCTGCCCGAAGAAACGCTCGCGGGTTGGTCGCTGGTACTGCAAATGACCTACGGCAGCGATGACGACAGCTATTTCGAAAACGTGCGCGAAGCAGCACAGTCGCTGCCGTGCCATACGCTGCTGTTGACCGAGTTTATGGACGGCACAGAAAGCGCGTACCTGCGCCTGGCGGCTGACGCGTTTGTGTTGGCCATTCCGACCGACGCGTTCTCCGCAAGCCTGCAGGAGTACCTGTATGCCGGGGCGCAGGTATTGCGCGCAAGCTGGCTTAGGTACCCGCAGCTGGAGGAATTGGGCATCGAAACCGCCGAGTTTTCGGAGCTTTCCGAGGTACCAGCGCTGCTTACGGCGGCGCTTGGGCACGAGCTTACACTAGCGGAGAAGAACAAGCGCGCGATGCTGGCCCAAAAATATTCCTGGAAGGCTGTCAGCGACGGTTGGCTGAAACTGTACCGGTAACGCGTGCCGAAAACGCAGTACGCTACGGTACAAACCGGCCTGGAGGTATCGGGGGTCCAAAACCCTCCGATACCAGACCGAACCCGGCGACCTGCGCGGTGGCTTCGGAAGCCTTAGGCAGCAAGTTTTCCTTATACGCTTCCTCGTCTGTGAGCGAAATGTATAGGGAAAGGGTGTAAACTTGGCAATACTGCGCAGCCACTTAACCGACAATAACACCGCAGAACGCTGCGCCTGTTGTTTTTTTCCAGGATTTTACCCAATATGACTTGACAAACCGTTTGCGGGTCGGTATAATGCGCGCAAGGCCATGACGGGAGGAGTACCTCCGAGGCAGAATCGTTAAGAGAGCCGCCCAAGGTGAAAGCGCGGCCGATTCGCCGGAGCGAAGAACAGCCCTGAGCATCCGCTTGAAAAGCCGAAAGGCCCAGTAAACGCGGACGGGTACGCCCGATATAGCGAAGGGAAATCGTAAGCCTGTTTTTGTCAGGCGTGGTTTCCGTGAAAGAGCGGGCCGGTATAACGGCCAATGCGGGTGGTACCGCGGAAGAAGATTGTACAATCGCCTTCCGCCCCGAGTAATAATCGGGGTGGAAGGCTTTTTTGTATCCTTTCAACAGGGTAAGGAGGTAGCGCCAATGTATCGTACGCACTATTGCGGCGTCCTGCGCCGCGAGCACATCGGGCAAAGGGCAACCGTTTGCGGCTGGGTGCTCACCCGCCGCGACATGGGCGGCATTATCTTTGTGGATGTGCACGACCGCGAGGGCACGCTGCAGACGGTTTTCGACCTGTCCGTCGTGGATGCGGACAGCTTCGCCGCGGCGGAGCGCCTGCATAACCAGAGCGTAGTGCAGATTACCGGGGAAATTCGCCTGCGCGACGAAAGCACCTATAACGCCGCCATCCCCACCGGCGAGGTGGAGCTGGCCGCCGAGTATATGGAGGTGCTTTCGGTGGCTGAGGCGCTGCCTTTTTCGCTGACCGACGACGAGCCGGTGCGCGAGGAACTGCGTCTGCAATACCGCTACCTCGACCTGCGCCGCCCCAAGATGTACGAAACCCTGCGCTTCCGCGCCAGGCTGCAGCGCGAGGCGGAGCGGATTTTGGACGGGCAGGGGTTTTTGCAGGTGGAAACACCGATGCTGTGCAAATCCACGCCGGAGGGCGCGCGGGATTATCTGGTGCCCAGCCGCGTGCACCCGGGCACGTTCTACGCCCTGCCGCAAAGCCCGCAGATCTATAAGCAGCTGTTGATGGTGGGCGGAATCGACAAATATTACCAGATTGCCCGCTGCTTCCGGGACGAGGACCTGCGCGCCGACCGTCAGCCCGAGTTTACGCAGGTAGATATGGAGCGCAGCTTTGTAACACAGGAGGAGATGCTTACTTTCCTCAAAGAGCTGTTTACCACCCTATACGAGCGCGTGATGGAACGCCCGCTGGAACTGCCTTTTAAACGTCTGACCTGGCAGGAAGCCATGGATCGCTATGGCAACGACAAGCCGGATCTGCGCTTCGATCTGCCGATTGTGGATGTGAGCCCAGCGGCGGCGCAATCCTCCTTCGGCGTGTTTACCGATGCGCTCAAGCATGGGGGTGTGGTGCGCTGCATCAACGTGAAGGGTGGCGGCGAAACCTTCACCCGCACCACCATCGAGCAGCTGACGCTGTTTGCACAAAAACTGGGCGCCAAAGGCATGGCGTGGATTTTATACAAGGCGGATGGGGAGATCAACAGTATTCTGCCCAAGTATTTCAGCCCTGAAATCTGGGCGGCGTTGGAAACGGCCGCGGATGCGCAAAAGGGCGATTTTATCCTTTTCTGCGCCGATCAGCTGGATGTGGTTCGCCGGGTGCTCAGCGGCGTGCGCGTACGCTGCGGCGACCTGATGGGCGTGATCGACCATAGCCAGTTCCAGTTTGCGCTGGTGACCGATTTTCCGATGTTCGAGTATAAGAAGGACGAAAACCGCTACGCCGCCATGCACCATCCCTTTACCATGCCCTACGAGGAGGATCTAGACCTGATGCAGGACGACGCCACCAAGCCGCTGGTGCGTTCCCAGGCATACGACGTGGTGCTCAACGGCGTGGAGCTGGGCAGCGGTAGCGTGCGTATCCATCGGCCGGATGTGCAAAGCAGGGTGTTTAGCGCCCTGGGCTTCAGCAAAGAGGAAGCGCGCAATCGTTTCGGCTTCTTACTGGGTGCTTTCCGCTACGGCACGCCGCCGCACGCGGGCTTCGCTTTTGGGCTGGATCGGCTGTGTATGCTGCTCACCGGCGCGAGTTCGCTTCGCGAGGTGATTGCCTTTCCCAAGATCAAGGACGCAAGCTGCCCCATGACCGGCGCGCCGGACTTTGTAGACCCCAAACAGTTGGAGGAGCTGAAACTGGGCGTGAACGTGGCCGAGGAAATGAAGCGCGAGCACGAGGAGCAGTTTACGCGCGAAACGGTGCGCAATACTGCGCTGCTCAGCATGCTAAGCCTGTCCCCAAGCGACGAACAGGCCATGGACAAGGATTTTCTGGGCATTGTGGATTTTGCGAGCGAGCTGTCCGCGCTGGACAGGCAGGCGCCGCGCGCTCCGCGCCCGAAAAACCGGAAAAGCGAAAACGTGCGGACGGACGAAACGGGGGAGAGTTTTCCGCTTGCGAAGGTGCTGCTGAACGCCAAAACCGTAAGCGGCCCATACATCACCGTGCCTAAAACGTTCGAATGATCCTCGCGGAGCAAGCGATTGCCCCGCTTTACAGAAAGGAGCCACACCATGCGACCCTACCCTGAAATCTGCCGCCTCACGGTGCGCGAGCTGGCCGACGCGCTGCAAAAAGGCGAAATCACTTCTACGGAGATCACGGAAGCCTATCTGGCTAGCATCGCCGCCCAGAACGACGCAATTTTTGCCTATCTGGAGGTGTACGCCCAAACCGCGCGGGCGGAAGCCGCCGGGAGCGACGCGCGCCGTAAGGCGGGCAAGCCGCTCTCCCTGCTGGATGGCATCCCCGTGGCGCTTAAGGACAATATGCTGGTGGAAGGCCGCAAATGCACCTGTGCCAGCCATATGCTTCAGGATTTCGTATCCCCGTACAGCGCCACGGTGGTGGAAAAGCTGCGCGCGGCGGGGATGCCCCTCCTGGGCAGGCTGAATATGGACGAGTTTGCCATGGGTTCCAGCACCGAAAACAGCGCGTATGGCCCCTGCCACAACCCCTGGGCGCTAAACCGTGTGCCCGGTGGCTCCTCGGGCGGCGCGGCTGCCGCGGTAGCCGCGGGAATGGCGCCCGCAGCATTGGGCAGCGATACGGGCGGGAGCATCCGCCAACCGGCTTCCTTTTGCGGTGTGGTGGGGGTCAAACCTGCTTACGGCGCGGTGAGCCGTTACGGGCTGGTGGCTTTTGCAAGCTCGCTGGATCAGATCGGCCCGCTGTGTAAAACCGCGGAGGACGCCGCGCTTGTCATGGATGTTATTACCGGTTACGACCGGCATGACGCCACCAGCGATGCGGGGCTTTCGCCCGTCCATCCGCTGGATACGTTGAGCGACTTAAGCGGGCTTACCGTGGGGTTGCCCAAGGAATGCTTTGGAGAAGGGCTGTCGATGCCCGTGTATCACGCGGTGCAGGCGGCGGCGGAAACCTTGCGCGAAATGGGCGCGACGGTGGTGGAAACCAGCGTGCCCTCGCTGCCCTATGCGCTGTCCGCCTACTACGTGCTCTCCAGCGCCGAAGCCAGCAGCAACCTGGCGCGGTTCGACGGCGTGCGTTATGGCTACCGCGCAAAGGAATACGCCGATTTGGACGAACTGTACCGCAAGAGCCGCGAGGGGGGCTTCGGCATTGAGGTGAAGCGCCGCATTATGCTGGGCACCTTTGCGCTGAGCAGCGGCTACCAGGACCAGATTTATTTGAAAGCCCAACAGGCGCGGGAACTGCTGCGTTACGAGTTTGGCCTGGCGCTGTCCGCCTGCGACCTGCTGCTGACGCCCGTGGCGCCCACGTACGCCTACCGCCTCGGCGAGAAAACTGACGACCCTATGCAAATGTACATGGGCGATCTGTATACCGTACCCGCGAACCTCACGGGGCTGCCCAACGTAAGCGTGCCCTGCGGCCATGCGGAAGAAGGTGGCGAAACGCTGCCTATCGGCATGAGCCTGCTGGGCGCGCGGGACAGTCTACCCAGGCTCCTTTCCGTGGCGGCGGCATACGAGCGCGCCGCGAAGCCCAACGAGGGCCTGCGGCCGTACGAGCGTCTGTGCAAAGGAGGCGAAACCGCATGAGCTGGGAAATGGTGATCGGCCTGGAAACGCACGTGGAGCTTAACACCGAAAGCAAGGTGTTCTGTGCCTGCAAAACCACCTTCGGCGCGCAGCCCAACACCCATGTTTGCCCCGTTTGCATGGGCCTGCCAGGCGCGCTGCCTGTGTTTAACGAGCGCGTACTGCACCACGCAACCATGGCGGGTTTTGCGCTCAACTGCCATGTGCACCACGTGAGTCGCTTCGACCGGAAAAATTATTTTTACCCCGACCTGCCCAAGGCATACCAGATCAGCCAGTTTTACCGCCCGATTTGCGAGGGCGGGTGGCTGACGGTGCAGACCGAGGCAGGAGAAAAGAAGATCGGCATTACCCGCATCCATATTGAGGAGGATGCGGGGAAACTGCTGCACGACGCTGAAAACGGCACCATGTTGGATATGAACCGCTGCGGCGTGCCGCTGATCGAGATCGTCGGCGAGCCGGATATCCGCTCGGCGGAGGAGGCGGTGGCGTACCTGCGCAAGATTCGCGCCATCCTCACCTATATCAACGTAAGCGATTGCCGGATGAACGAGGGAAGCCTGCGCTGCGATGTGAACCTGAGCATCCACCACCCGGGCGAGCCTTTCGGCGTGCGTACGGAAATGAAAAACCTGAACTCCTTCCAAAGCGTTGAGCGCGCCATACAGGCCGAGTACGATCGGCAGGTGGCGGCGCTGGAAGCGGGGGAGGAAGTGGTGCAGGAAACGCGCCGTTTCGACCAGAAAACGGGTAAAACCACCTCCATGCGGCGTAAGGAAAACAGCGCCGATTACCGCTATTTTCCCGATCCGGATCTGCTGGAGGTGGGCCTGACGGACGAGGACATGCAGGCGATCCGCAGCGAGATTCCCACCCTGCTGGACGCGCGCCGCGAGGCGTACCGCCGCGATTACGGCCTGACCGCCTATGCGGCCGAGCAGATTACCGCCGAGCGCTGGCTGGCCGAGTATTTCGAGGAAGCCGCTGCCGCGGCCAAAACGCCCATGAGCGTTGCAAACCTTTTACAGGGCGAGGTGTTCGCGCTGATTAGCGCGCGCGCTGCCGATGCGGAAAAAAACGGTCGACCGACCGTGGAAGGCCGCGAGTCGCTGCCGGTTTCGCCCCGTAACCTGGCCAAACTCTGTAACCTCTTATCGGATGGGCGGGTCAACAGTTCCACGGGCAAAAAAATCCTTGCCGCGCTGTTCAGCGACGATTGCGACCCCGAGGCATACGCGCATGAACACGGGCTGTTTACCATCAGCGACGATGCGGCGCTAACGGACGCGGTTGCCCAAGCCCTTTCGGAAAATCCGGACATGGTGGAAACCTATCAAAAAGGCAAGCCAAGCGTGGAAAAGGCTCTGATGGGCAAGACCATGGCGATTATGCGCGGAAAAGCCAACCCGGAGCGGCTGGCACAGCTGCTGCACGAGGCTCTGGAAAAATAAAGGGCGGTGAAACGCCCTGTGTTGGAGGAAGGAATGATTTCCTT
>JADGQP010000037.1 GCA_017881705.1 Christensenellaceae bacterium | reverse complement strand
GAGGAAACGGCGCGCGGCCTGGTGAAGCGGTTTTGCCTGGACGGGCTTGAGCGCAAACGGCCCGGGCAGCTTTCCGGCGGGCAGCAGCAGCGGGTTGCGCTGGCACGGCTGTTGGCCTCCCAGCCGACCATTATACTGTTAGACGAACCTTTTTCCGCGCTGGACAGCCACCTGAAATGGCGTATGGAGCGCGACCTGATTGCCGACCTGGTGTCTTTCCGGGGCACGGTGCTGGTGGTATCCCATAACCGGGATGAGCTGTACCGTATGTGCCCGCGCATCTGCGTTTTCGGCGACGGCTGCGTGGACGCGGTGGGCAGCCGCACGGAAGTGTTTCATAACCCGCGCACGCGGGAAGCCGCCGCGCTTACGGGCTGCAAAAACATCAGCGCCGCGCTGCCGCGCGGGGAACGCCAGGTATACGCCGCCGAATGGGGAATACTCCTTGATTGCAATTCTCCCGTGCCGCCGGAACTTCGCTTCGTTGGCATCCGCGCCCACGATGTGGCGCTTTCCGGCGAGCCCGGGCCCGACCGCCCCAACGCCATGCCGGTAACGCTGCTGGAAGCCATCGATAATCTGTTTTCCATGGCGCTGATCCTGCGCACCCAGGGGGAGACCACCCTGCATTGCGAAATAGATAAAGCGGCGTGGCGGGCGCTGGAGGGCGGGCCGCTGTACGCCCAATTGCCAGCGGAACGGCTTTTGCTTTTACATTAGGGGAAACTATCCGTTTTAGAATATGTAACAACGGAGCGCCTGTATTGACGGGAGCCCCGTTGCTTGTTATGCTAGAAACGGTTGATCGCGCCGATTTAAAACGTTCGATAGATTTTTACGGGAAAGAGGCCGTTTTATGCGGGGAAACCCTTTCGTACCAACCCTGAAAAGGCGCAAGCCTGTTTTCCTGTTCTGGCTGACCGCTGCCGGCATGGTGAGCGTACTGTTTGCCTGCATCGCGCTGTTTGGCGATCTGCGCTACGCCAACAATGACGACGGATGTATCCTGCGTGTCTTTATGGGGTTCAGAACCCACGACCTGCCGACGTTTCACCTGTACCTGAACGCGCTTTTGGTTTATCCGCTGCGCTGGCTGGGCATGGCGTTCCCGGGCGTGGCCTGGTTCAGCTTTATGCAGCTGGCTTTTCTATGGCTGGCCTGCACGGTGAGCGCAAAGTGCATCCTGCGCCGGTTTGACGGCGAAGGGCATTCTGCGTGGCTGGGCGCGGTGGCCGCAGTATCCTACCTGCTGGTGTTCGGCATGACGTATTGCTGCCGCATTACCTATACGGTCACTGCGGATATGCTGGGCGCCGCGGCTGTTTTTCAGGTGCTTTCGGTGGATGCGCAGCGCGATAACGACAAACAGGTTCTGCGCAGCATGATCGGCGCGCTGTTGCTGACGGTGCTTGCCTATAGCCTTAGGCAGATTACGGCGATACCGATTCTGGCATTCTGTGCGCTGGCGTTCTTCTACCAGATGGGGGCGCGCTTCGGTTGGGGTAAAAAGCGGAGCCTGCGGCCGCTTTGGGTTTCCGCGGTGGTCGTGGTGGCGGTGATGGCCGTGCTGGCGGGCACGCGGGAATTGGAAATAAAGGCAAAGGGAATGGGCGATTATTTGCGCTGGCAGCGCGCGCG
The DNA here is from genome assembly GCA_017881705.1 of Christensenellaceae bacterium. Lineage (GTDB taxonomy): Bacteria > Bacillota > Clostridia > Christensenellales > Aristaeellaceae > CAXXOK01. The sequence goes on along the minus strand of JADGQP010000037.1, from coordinate 1,457 downwards.
TATTACGGTAATGGATTATACCGGCATGGACAACTTGCCGGACGACCTGCTTAATAAGATCGGCTGGACGCGCTCGGAAACCGACCTGGTCGGAAGCTGGTATTTTTTGGATTCCAACATCACCGCGGAAGCGTTGGAAACCATCGCGGCCTATGAAGAATCGCAAACGTCCACAAGCCTCGCGGGCAAGGTGCAAAACGCGGCGGGGCAGGTGGCGGACTTTTTTAAGAAGGAAGTGCTGGGCGCGCGAAGCGTTTGGATACTTTGCACACTGACTGTGCTGGCGCTTGCGGCGCTTCTGTGGAAGCGCAAGGGCGCGCTTGGCCTGGTACTGGCGCTTGCGGCTACGGTGTTGCTAGCCGTGGGGATGCTGTTTTACCTGGGCTGGAGCAACCGCCTGCCTCTTCGAGCGGCGATGACGGCGCTGCTGCCTGCTTCGGCGCTGGTATACGGTTTGCTGCCCGCCTGCCTGCCAGTGCCCGCGACGGGCGACAAGGCTGTGCGCGGCGCGCTGGGCGTGTTCGCCGCCGTTGTTTTGGCGCTGACCGCCTGGTATGCCGTACCGGCAGCTCGTGCACTTTTACCCGTAACGACAGGCGATGAGGAGGAGGGGGAGCTTACCAACGCGTTTGCCGACCTGGACGAGTACGCGCTGGCCAACCCGGATCTCCTGCTGATTTATGATGATACCTTTATTTCCGATACCCGTATGTTTCCCGCCACCCAAAACGGCATACCGACTAACGTGATGTTCTGGGGTGGCTGGGATGCGCATTCGCCGGAATACGAAAAACAACTTACAGCCTTTGGCCTGGACGCTAAAACCCTGGATGCGACCGTGTTTTTTAAAGACAATGTGCGCCTTGTGCGGGGTACGCTGGATCCGCCGCCGGATCAGCTGATCGCCTACCTGAAAGATCTTTACGGGGAAGATTTCGATTATACGTTTGACGATGATTGGGGCAGCGCGCATATGCTGCAATTCTATACCTTCGAATAACGTAGGCCGTACGACTTAAACGCGGGACTAAAATCCGGGCTGTTTAAAGTGGGGGCTTCGCTGCTTTTTAAGTTGCGGCATTGTTTGCGGCAGAGCCGTAAACTCCCCGTCCGAGTGGCAAATCCGACCGATATACGCGGCAGCCGGAGGGCTGCGGCACTCCTATGCCTCCTGAAAGCAGGCCTCATAGATAAGCTCAAATCGGATCACAAAAAGCGCGGCGCACTCCAATAGGCTTTTCAGCCGGAGTATGCCGTGCTTTTCAGGCTCGCCGCCAGGGAGGTTCCTCTCTTGGCGAAACGCAGCCATGGTTACTCTTTTCTAAGCCGCAGGCTGCTGTTGAGGCGGCGGCGTTTTGCTTCGTACATACGCTGTTCGGCCTCGGCGGTCACGCTGCTGACCTCCAACCCCTGCTGGCAGATGAAGCAGGCGACACCAACGGAAATATCCAGCCAAT
>JADGQP010000036.1 GCA_017881705.1 Christensenellaceae bacterium | reverse complement strand
CCGGGTGCACATTCTGGGCAAGGGCACCGATTTGCGCTTTTCTGTGAAAGGGCGGCCGCCCATCAAGTGCGATGGGAAGGTCAACATTCCCGACGGGGAAGTGTTCACCGCGCCCGTACGCGACAGTGTAAACGGGGTGATACAGTTCAACACGCCCAGCCTGTACAACGGTATTGAGTTCAGCGATATCCGCCTGGTTTTCAAGGACGGGAAAATCGTGGAGGCAACGGGCAGCGATACCCCACGCCTCAACCGTATTTTGGATACGGACGAGGGCGCGCGTTACGTGGGCGAGTTCTCCTTCGGCGTGAACCCCTACATCACCCTGCCGATGCTGGATACGCTGTTTGACGAGAAAATCGCGGGGTCGTTCCATTTTACCCCCGGCCATTGCTACGACGAATGCCCCAACGGCAACCACAGCGATATCCATTGGGATATGGTGTGCATCCAGCGCCCGGAATACGGCGGCGGCGAAATCTGGCTGGACGATGAACTGGTGCGCAAAGATGGGCTTTTCGTGCCGGAGGCGCTGCGCTGCCTCAACCCCGAAGAGCTAGTCTGAAAAGCGTTATATAGTTAATAAATTAACATAAAACGCGAAAATGTCCGTCGAGCCCTTGCAATGCAAGGCGGTTTTGGGTACAATAACAAAGGTGACATACCACAAGACAAGATTTGTCAGGAGGAGATACTACATGGTCAAAGTAGCAATCAACGGTTTCGGCCGCATCGGCCGTCTTGCTTTCCGCCAAATGTTTTCCGCCCCGGGTTATGAGATCGTTGCTATCAACGATCTTACCAGCCCGACGATGCTGGCGCACCTGTTGAAGTACGATACCGTGCAGGGCCCGTATTGCGGCGTAATCGGCGAGCATAAACACACCGTGGAATCCACGGAAGATTCCATTATCGTCGATGGCAAGAAGATCCGCATTTACGCGGAAAAAGAGGCCAAGAACTGCCCTTGGGGCCAGCTGGACGTGGACGTTGTGCTGGAATGCACCGGCTTTTACACCAGCAAGAATGCGAGCCAGGCGCACATCGATGCCGGCGCCAAAAAGGTTGTTATTTCCGCGCCCGCCGGAAACGACCTGAAAACCATCGTGTTCTCCGTAAACGAAAAGACCCTGACCAAGGAAGATAAAATCATTTCCGCCGCGTCCTGCACCACCAACTGCCTCGCGCCCATGGCGAAAGCGCTGAACGACGCTTACCCCATCGTGAGCGGCATTATGTGTACCGTGCACGCCTACACCGGCGACCAGATGATTCTGGACGGCCCTCACCGTAAAGGCGATCTGCGCCGTGCCCGTGCCGGCGCCGCCAACACCGTGCCCAACTCCACCGGCGCCGCCAATGCCATCGGCTTGGTTATTCCGGAACTGAAGGGCAAGATGGTTGGCTCCGCGCAGCGCGTTGCGGTGCCCGACGGTTCCACCACGCTGTTGTATTCCGTAATCAAGGGCAAGGACGTGACCGTGGCTGGCATCAACGAAGTGATGAAGAAAGCCGCCAACAGCGAAAGCTTCGGCTATACCGACGACGAGATCGTTTCTTCCGACGTAATCGGCATGCGTTACGGCTCGCTGTTTGACACCACCCAGACCATGGTGAGCAAGATCGACGACGACACCTACCATGTGCAAACCGTTGCCTGGTACGACAACGAAAACAGCTACACCAGCCAGATGGTTCGCACCATCAAGTACTTCTCGGAGCTGGGCTGAGCAAAAGTGGGTGGGACGATAAAACGTCCTTTTTGGGGAGGGGCTTCGGCCCCTCCCCTTGCCTTTTCCCCTGAACGGGGGCAGGGGCCATGCCTGCGGGCATGGGCAGGGGCTTTCCGCTCGCCCCTGCATCCTTCGGGCGCCTGTGGGCGCAGGGGTTCAAACCTAGGGCGCAGGGTTTCGTACCCGCAGGTGCCCGAAGGTTTCCAAAGGGCGAGCGGAAAGCCCTTTGGTGTGTCGTAGACGCATACTCTGCGTCCCCGTACCGGTTCCCCCAGGGGAAGGCAGGGGGGGTATGTGCCCCTCCCCAACCCAGGCGTTTAACCGCCATTCCAACCCTTGCGCCTTGCCATTTTGTTAGAAAAAGTGTATAGTAGATAAACTAACAGGCTGTAAAAAACGCTTGTTTTAGTAAGGAGGTGCCGGTATGGCCAATCAATGGCGATTGAACGGTTTTTTTGACAGCACAAAGCTCACCGGCCTCTTTGAGGCGGCGCAGCGTCGCGAAAGCTGCCGGATATTTGCCACCGCACCGAACACGGAGCAATGGAGCGAACTGAACACGGCGGCGGCGCTGTTGGCGCTGCCTGGGATGCGGATTGCGCTTGGCATTTGTGAAAACTCGCTGTTTCAACCTGTACTGGGAGCTTTGTTTGTCAAGTTTGAAAACGTACAGCGCTTTGCGGCGATCATCGTAACGGATGATCAGCCTATCAGCGTTGTGAACGCCGGCGTCAGCGGGGAGATGTTCCTGCTGCGCGCGGTGGAAATGGGGCTGGGCGGCTGCTGGGTTTCCGGTACGTACCGCCGCGCTCAGGTAGGGTTGAAGCTGGAAAGCAACGAGAAAATCGTCGCGTTGATTGCGCTTGGGCGGCCCAAGACCTTGCCGAATCTGCCGCTGGCCCGCAAACGTAAAGACATAGCAACCATTTGCCCCGATTTTGAAAAAATGAACTCAGCGCTGCGCGAGGCGGCGCAGTATGTGCAGATTGCGCCCAGCGCCATAAACCTGCAGCCCTGGCGTATCAGGCTGACCGGCAAAAAAACCGTTACGGTTTCCGTGGGGATGTCGGGGCAGAAGCTGGATCTGGGCATCGCCATATGCCACGCGCTGCTCGCGCTTGGAAACACCTCCGCGATATTCTCTCTTGCCGATAACGGACAAACTGCGACGATTGAGCTGTTATGAGCGATATGGATCAACAAACCCTTTGGAGCACCGCGGACGGACACCCCACGCAGGCCCCGCTGGCTGATCGAATGCGCCCGCGGACGCTTAGCGAGTTTATCGGTCAACAAAAGCTGGTGGGGGAAGGGCGATTGCTTCGCCGTGCCATCCTGGCGGACAGGTTGCAGAGCAGCATCTTTTGGGGGCCGCCCGGCAGCGGCAAGACCACGCTGGCGGGCATTGTAGCCAACATGACAGGCAGCGCGTTTGAAAAGCTCAACGCTGTCACCAGCGGCGTGGCGGATGTGCGCAAGGTGCTTAAAGAGGCCGAGGATCGCCGCGTGCGTTACGGCAAGGCGACCTACCTGCTGCTGGATGAATGCCACCGCTGGAGCAAGACGCAAAGCGACAGCATCCTGCCGGCGATTGAGAACGGGCTGGTGCGCTTTATCGGTTCCACCACCGAAAACCCTATGGCCAGCATGACGCCCGCCATCGTAAGCCGCTGCCGCGTGTTCGCTTTCGAGCCGCTCACGGTTGAGGACATCCTTACGGCGATGGAGCGTGCCCTAAGCGACGCGGAACGCGGTTACGGCCGCTACGCTGTGGAATGCGAGGAGGGCGCTCTGCGATACATCGCGCGCGTGGCCAACGGGGATGTGCGCGTGGCGCTTTCTGCGTTGGAGCTGGCGTTTTTAACCACGCAGGAAACTGCCGACGACCGGCACAGCGCTCCGTACCGCTACATCAGCCTCGCCGCCGCCCAGGAGAGCGTGCAGAAGCCCATACTCAAGCTGGACGAAGATCTGTATTACGATATGCTTTCGGCGTTTATTAAAAGCATGCGCGGAAGCGACGCGGACGCGGCGCTTTTGTGGTTCGCCAGGCTTTTATACGCGGGCGTGGACCCCAAGCTGATTGTACGCCGTGTGATCGTGCATGCCAGCGAGGACGTAGGTCTGGCCGATCCCGCCGCGATGCTGCAGGCACAGGCGGCGGCTACGGCGCTGGAAACCGTGGGCATGCCTGAGGCGCGCATTCCCATTGCGCAGGCAATTCTGGCCATTTGCACCGCGGAAAAAAGCAACAGCGTGGTAACCGCGCTGGACGCGGCCATGGCGGATGCGGAAAAAGGCGGCTTTTCCGCCGTGCCGGAATATCTTCGCGATCAGAGTTACGCCGTGAAGCATCAGGACACGCCGCAGTACAAGTATCCGCACGATTATCCGGAGCACTTTGTTGAGCAGACCTACCTGCCGGCGGGCTATGAGGATCGCGTATACTACCGCCCGGGCGAACTGGGAAACGAAGCGAAGATCAAGTCGCGTTTGGAGCGCAGGTTTAGAGGAGCGAAAAAGCCGTGAGCCGGAAACCAAGCCGTGAGATCGACGTGGGAAAAGCCTCCAAATACGCCGTGATCGTGAACGTTTCCGAAATCGCGGTGTTGCTGGTGTTCATCCTTTACGTTTCGGTTATGGATGTTAATGCGGATAACCACGGCATCATCCAGGGGATGGCGATTATTGGCGGATTGGCGGCCTGTTGGGGCGCGTTTTTGGATATCCGCGAGGCGCTGCTGCTGCGCCGCCGCCTGCGTGTTATGGAGGCGCTGGAGCAGACCAACACGCAGATGGACTCGCTTAACCACACCCTGCGCGCCCAGCGGCACGACTTTTTAAACCATCTGCAGGTTGTTTACAGCCTCATGGAAATGAAGGAATATCGAGACGCCACGGACTACCTGGAAAAGGTCTACGGTGAAATCCGCTCGGTTTCCAGCTTTTTACGCACCCAATCCACCGCGGTAAACGCGCTTTTGCAGGTGAAAGCCGGCGCGTGCGCAGAACGCGGCATCGAGTTGAAGCTGGATATCAAAAGCGCGCTGGACGGGCTGACCGTTCCCGGCTGGGAACTGTGCCGGGTGCTAGCCAACCTGATCGACAATGCGGAAGATGCGGTGAAAACCACCGATAAGCCCTGTGTATGCGTGACCATCGCCGAGAACCTGCGCGCGTTCCTCTTCACCGTCGCCGATAACGGGGACGTGATTCCCCCGGAGATGCTGGGGAAGATTTTCGAGGCAGGCGTGACTACCAAGGGCGAGGGGCACGGCATGGGGCTGTCCATTGTAAAGGAAACGCTGGACGCATTTGACGGAGCCGTTACGTGCGAAAGCGTCCCCGGGCGCACGGCGTTCCATTTTACGCTGCCTAAAAAGGGCTGAACCGCCATAAAAAATAACAGGAAAGGGCAGGCGCGCATGGAGCAGACGAAAAAAAAGTTTCTTAAAAACGTCGTCGGCTTTTCCCTGAATACGTGGATTTCCTTCGTGCTGGGGTTTATCGCCTCCATGATCATGACGAGGCTGTTCTCCACGACCGAATACGGGAGACTCAACCTTGTCAGCACCTATGTGGCGTTGTTTTCCGCCACCTGTTACCTGGGGCTGGACCAGGCATATGTACGTTTTTACCGCGAGCCGCCGGGGAAAAGCGACCGCGCGGGCATGTTCACCTTCTGCACCGTCACGTCGCTGGGGTTTGCGGTGGTTTCCGCGCTGATTGCGATGTTCGCGTGGCGGGGCGTAAGCTTCCTGGTGATGAAACAGCCGGACTTCGGCGTGTTCGTCTGCATGGCGGTGTATGGCTTCTGCCAGGTGCAGTTCCGGTACCTGTCGCTGAGCTACCGCATGGAGCAGAATGCGCGGCTGTATACGATTCAGGGCGTTTTACAGGTGGTGCTTACCAAGCTTGCGTATCTGGCCACCGCCTTCCAAAGCGCTACCGCCAAACCCGCGATTGTGCTGCTTACGGTGCTGATGGGGGCGTTCACCCTCGTGTTCACGCTTATCCAGCGCCGCCGCTTTGATCCGCACTTTTCCCGTATGGTGGATCGTCCGTTTATCAAAACCATGTCCGCCTTTGCCGCGCCGCTGATCCCGCTGGCGATGATGTCCTGGCTCAACTCCTCCATTTCACTGCTGATTCTGTCAAGTATGATCGGCCCGTCCGCCGTGGGCATTTATACCTCGGGGCTCACGCTTGCGTCCACCGTCAACGTGATTCAAACAGGCTTCAACACCTACTGGGCGCCTTATGTGTATGAGCATTACCACCAGGAGGATAAAGGCCGCTTCTATACCGTGCATCGGCTGATGGCGTGCCTGCTTACGGGGTTTGGGCTGACGATGACGCTTCTGCAGGTGCCGTTGTACCTGCTGCTGGGTCATAACTTTCGCAGTTCCGCCGTGTACTTTCCGTTTCTTTTCCTCGCGCCGATTTGTTACTGTTTAGGCGAAACTGCGGGCATGGGCATCGGAATTTCTAAAAAAAGCTACTGGAACACCCTGATTTTCCTGGTTTCCTCGCTGATGAACCTGGGGTTAAGCCTGCTGTTGATACCTACCCTGCAGGACGCGGGCGCCGCGATTGCCGCCTCTGTGGCGGCGGTGGCCGCGCTGACCCTGCGTACCGGCATCGGCGAAAAATACTTCCGCGCCATCGCCAGTTACCGCTACCTGATCTATACCGTGGGGCTG
>JADGQP010000035.1 GCA_017881705.1 Christensenellaceae bacterium | reverse complement strand
GTCCAAATGATTGGTCGGCTCGTCCAGCAGCAGCAGGCTTGGATCCTGCGCAAAAAGCTGCGCCAGAAACGTGCGCTGCAGCTCGCCGCCGGAAAGGGTGAGCACGGAGTGATAGCGAAAAGGCTCAAGGCCGGTCACATCCAACGCATCCTTCACCGCACGTTCGTCCGCCTCGGCAGGACCCGAAAACGCTCCGGAATAGGCATAGCGTCCCAAGCGAACAATTTCCTCAACGGTAAAAGCATACCCCACCGAATGGCTCTGGCTCAATACGCCCATGATGTGTGCCCGCTCGCGTGCCTTAACATGGCGCAGATCCCGCCCGTTCCACAGCGCCTCGCCCGTATAGGGCACGCCCTGGGCCACGGCGTTGAGCACCGTGGATTTGCCGGCGCCGTTGGGGCCGGCGATCATCAGCCACTCCCCTGCCCGAACCGAAAAGCTCACGTCTCGCGCCACACACAGCTGGCCATAACACACGGTAAGGTTTCGCACGTCAAGCATGGGCGTCCCCCTTTCTGGAGCGGTAAAAAATGAGGATAAACGCAACCGCGCCAATCAGGGACGTTACCACGCCGATAGGCAGTTCCACAGGGTTGAGCAGCACGCGCGCCACCAGATCGGCCAGCATCAGGAAGATGGCGCCGCCAAAAAGCGACGCGAGCAGGAGCTTTTTATGGTTGGGTCCCACCAATAAGCGTACCATATGCGGCGTAACCAGGCCGACAAAGCCGATGCTGCCCCCGATGGACACGCACACGCCCACCAGCGCCGAAACGCACACCAACAGTAATAGCTTCACCCGCCGCACGTTCACGCCCACAGCGCGGGCATTTTCCTCCCCAATAGCGAAGGCGTTGAGTTCCCGCGAAAGGCAACCGATCACCGTGCCGAACACAAGTAGCGCGCCCAGCAGCGTCAGCGCGTTCGCATAATCGCTGCCCTGCAGGCTCCCCATGTTCCAGAAGGTGATGCTGCGCACCTTGTCGCTTCGGAAGGTCACGATCAGGCTGATGATGCTGGAAATGAACATGGACCAGATTACGCCCACCAAAATGATGGTGTTGGTGGAAAGCGACCCGTCCAGTTTATACGCGAGGGACAGAATCACCATAAGCGACAGAAAGCCGAAAGATATGGCCATGAGCATCGTACCCGCGAACGGAAGCCCGGGGAACGTAACGCCAAAAGCAATGGCAATTACCGCGCCCAGCGACGCACCCGAAGATACCCCCAAAGTGGAACCGTCCGCCAGAGGGTTGCGTAAAAGCCCCTGCATCGCCGCGCCGCTTACGGACAGCGCCGCGCCGGACAGCGCTACGCACAGCACCCGTGGCAGGCGCACCGTAAGCAAAATCGCAGCAGACGCGCCATCCACAATGGGCAGCCCCCATAGGGCGTTCCAAAGAATCCGCACTGTTTGGCCAAGCGGAAGGCTCACGCTGCCCACGCACACGCAAAGAACCATCGTCGTCAGCGTCACCACAGCCAACGCTACTATCTCCAGCAGCCCGAAGCCTTCCCGTTTCCGTTTCATGCGCTGCTCCTAACAAAGTCAGTTTGTTTCATCAAGTGAGTTAAATCTTGCAATGACAGCAATAATATGAACACATCCCACCGTTTATCCGTGCCTTCCCCAAAGGGGGCGGTTGGGAGGGGGATCGCAAATCCCCCTCCCAAAGGGAGCTTTAGCGACCGTCCCAAAGGGAGCTTTAGCGACCGTAGCGACCGTTTAGCGACCGTTCGTAATTAAGTCGTTCAGCATTTTCGCGCCGTCCACCAGCCGTGGGCCGGGGCGCACCAGTTCGTAATTGGGCGCGTCGAGTATGGCGGCATTCTTCACGGCCGTCACGTCCTGCCAACCTTTTCGGGTCAGAATCTCGTCCACGGGCGTAAGCCCCTCCCCGGAATACATGGAAATCGTTACGATATAATCGGGGTTGCGCGAAAGCACCTGCTCCTCGGAGATCTGGGCCCAGCCGTCCACATCGGCAAAACAGTTGGTAAGCCCCAGCATCGCAGCGATTTCGTCCATAAAGGTGCCCTTACCGGCTGTCCAAAGCCCGTATTGCAGGGGCGACACCTCAAAATAGACGCTCTTTCCGCCGCCCTGCGCGTTTTGCGCCAGATCGGCAAAACTTTTCTGCATGCTTTCTACCAGTACCGCGGCTTCGGCGTTTTTACCGGTCAGCGTGCCAATCGTCGTGATGGTGGTATACACGCCTTCGATATCCGTACCCTCACTGACCGCCACGCGGATGCCCGAAGCTTCCAGCTGATTTACCTGGCTCTCGCTCTGCGCCATGGTATCCATCAGCACCAGTTGGGGCTGCAGCGCGATAATCTGCTCCAGGTTGGTTTCCGAGCCGGATTGCACCGCGGGCACGTCCAGCACCGACGCGGGGTAATCGCAGTATTCGCCGCGGCCCACCAGCGTGTTGCCAGCCCCTATGGCGTACAGGATCTCGCAATCGGCAGCAGTCAAAGCCACCACGCGCGTCGCGGGCGCGTCCAGCGTAACGGTGCGCCCCATCATGTCGGTCACAGTAACTCCGCTTCCCTCCGCCAGTCCGCAGCCGGTGGGAAGGATGGCGAGCAGCGTGAACGCGACCAGTACCAAGAAGTTTTTCCGCAGGTTCATGTTTGTATTCTCCCTTTCATGCTAACCGAACAGGCATGGCAAAAGGCTGCCGCCCTCCGGCGACAGCCTAACAAACACAGGCCCCGCGGCTCGTGCCATTTGCCCAATCCCAGAGGATTGCGCGCGAACAGGTCTCCCGGCTTAGCCTCATCCTACTGGAGCGCCTTCCCATCTTGCGACAGTGGCATACTACTCTTTCGTCCGCTTCACGGTTACTGGGATAGCTCGGAATTTTCATCCGCGATTCCCTCGGCGTTTCCGCCGGCGCTTTGGGCGCATTCGCGTGCCTTATTCGGTTGTAGGCAAAGTATACCGTGCGCGCGGCGCTTTGTCAAACCAAAGCGGCGTGTTCCGTTAGGGCGCGGTTCTCCGCCCCGTCGGGAACGCCGTTTAAATCGGTTTAAGGGTCTGCCGAGCGGTCAATTCTGGGTCTGATTACCCTGCTGTGCGTCGTTGAGATTGTCGGCATCCTCGCTGATCTTTTGTTCCATCATTTCCAGCTGCTCCGCCTGGTTGAAGTCCGCGACCAACTGGCTGTCGATCGTCTGCGTAATCGCGTGCTTCTCCCTGCTGAACACAATCTTGAGCAGAATCGGCGTAATCACCGTCGTCGCTATTACAACGATAATCACCGGCCCAAAAAACAGGCTGTTCATCAGGCCCAGCGACATGCCTTTGTTAGCTACGATTAAAGCCACCTCGCCGCGGGAAATCATTCCCACGCCGATCTGCGTGCATTCATCCTTGGAATAATGGCACATCTTGGCACCCAGGCCGCAGCCGATAATCTTGGTAATAATCGCCACCAACAATAGCAGCACCGAAAACCAGATAATGGCGGAGCTCATGTTGGGCAATGTGACGGACAGGCCGATGCTGGCGAAGAAAATAGGTGACAGTAAAATGTAGGACAGCGTTTCAAAGCGGGAGGCGATGTACTTGGATTTTTGTGTGTTGCAGATGATTAACCCCGCAAAGTACGCGCCGGTAATATCAGCCACGTCGAAGAAATGCTCCGCGCAGAAACTTAGCAGCAGGCAAAACACAAACGACACGATGACGTAGCGGCGAAGATCTTTGTCGTTATGCTTAATCACCAGCGCAAACAGTTTGTAGAACACGTACCCAACCACGGCTATGAACACAAAGAACAGTGCGATTTTCAGGAGTACCGTCCAAATGTTCACAGTCGGGTCGGCAAAACTGGTGATGATGGTAAGCGCGATGATCCCCATCACATCGTCAATCAGCGCCGCACCAAGGATAGCGCTGCCCGCGCGAGTGTCCAGCTTGCCCAGTTCCTTGAGCGTTTCCACGGAAATGCTCACGGACGTGGCCGTAAGCACCACGCCGATGAAAATGTTTTGCAGCAGAATATTGGCGCCGCCCTGCGCAAGATCGCCGCGGTTAAAGAAAAACGCGATAATAAACCCGCCGACCAGCGGCACCAACACGCCAATAAGCGCGATGACAAACGATGCTTTGCCCGCCTTGCGAAGCTCGGTGATATTCGTTTCCAAGCCGGCGTTGAACATCAAAATAATCACGCCCAGCTCGGCTACTTGCTTGATAAAGTTGGTTTCGTGCAGGATGTTCAGCACCGCGGGCCCCAACACGATACCAGCCAGCAGGGCGCCGACTACCTGCGGCATGTGCAGCTTGCGGGTAAAAAGGCCTAACAGTTTTGTGCAAAGCAAAATCAAAGCAATGTCCAGTAAAAAGTTATAGGTCAGCATAAGTTACTCCTAACCAGAATGGGCGGTTTACGATCGCGGCATTCTCAGGCAACTCTTCCCATGTTAAAGCCACCCGGGATTGTACCACAGGGGCACCCGATATGCAATCGCACATAATTTCTATTTTTTTACATTCAAGCGCTTGCGTGTTCTTAACAGGAAAGCTTTCCTTCCAGCCGTTATGGCTGTTTGAAATCGCCGCAAAGAAATGTTGACTTTTACGTCTTTATCGGTTTTGCATTGTTTACACTTCATTCATACTTCATGGTTTGTTTTCCCCATAATCGCCATGTCTCTTTCGCGTTTGGCGGGGTGTAATCCCGATGGGAACCCAATAACCCTAGATTAAATGCACAATCGAAGAATTAAAAGGGAGCAGCCGCATGGAACAGAAATTGTTACATGAACAGATTACGTTAAATGGGAGAAACATGTTTGAGAATCACATGGTCCCCTTCCCCAATGAGGGCCTGCTCCACATAGGTTGCCAGGCACTTTCCTGCAAATAAGCCGATCAGCGTCGGCACGCGGAAGCGCTCGCCAGTATGGAAACATGTATACAGTATCAGAAAATGCAATACTGCAGGCTGCGTTATCTGCCTTTATGTAGTCTCCCGTATAATCAGCTTCGCGGGTAGGGTAAACTCCTTTTTGCTGATCTCCTCACCGGCGATCAGCTGAACCATACATTTTGCGGCCAGATCGACAATCGCCGCTGCGTTCATATCCACGGAGGAAATTTGCGGGTAATAATATTCCGCGATATCGGAATTCGCGTAGCCCAGCACTTTCACATCGCCCGGCACGTTCAGCCCTCTGTCTTTAAGCGCGTGAATCACGCCGGTCGCCGAGGTATCGGAGTTGCAATGCACGCCATCGAACTTCATACCGGAGTCGATGATGGTTTTCAGTTTGTCGTATGCGCTTTTAGCGGACGAATGATCGATGGTGATCAGCCAATCGTCCTCAGCGGCGATGTGCCGCTCCCAAAAGGCGTGCCGATAACCGATGTACTTGCCGCTTTGTCTGTGCAATCCCTGCCGGCTGCGGAAAAAAAGGATGCGGGAGCAGCCTCGGTCCAAAAGATATTTCGTACTGTCGTAGCCGGCCTGTACATGATCTGTCTGGATAATCACGCTGGGGCTTTCCGCCGGATAGTCGGGCGGGCTGCATTCAATAAATATCGAGGGAATATTTTTAGGGATCACAGTATCCTCATAAAACACTGTGGCGATGTAAACGATACCACTGAAATTATAGGTGGAAAACATATCCACATACTTGCTCATAAACTTATTCTGGTCCGACGTGTTGCAAATGACGGTGACATAGCCAAGTTCAAAAAACTTCATCTGTAGGTTGAAAACGATTTCCGAAAAATGCTGGTTCATGATCTCGGTCAGCATAATACCGATAAAAGGCATACGGTTTAAACGCAATGCCTGCGCGGCAATATTGGGCACATAGTTATACCGCTGTATCACGTCGCGGACTTTCTTTTCCATCTCAGGCGTGTAGTTGCCTTGATGATTAATCACGCGCGAAACCGTAGCAACAGATACGCCAGCTTCAATGGAGATATCTTTAATCGACGGGCCCTTTCGCATTGATATCCGCCTCTTTCCGGGTTGATGTTAGCATTGGATAAGGGGTTCTCCGGCTGATGTGGCCTGCCTAAGGGGTTCCGGCGCTCACAGCCGTTTCGCAGAATCGCGGCAGGCGTTCGTTATGCGGGGAATCTCCACCCCGCGGGATAGAATGGGTCGGGCAGCGCCGGACGCGTCAGGGTTTACAGCGCCCTTTGAGATACCTATGCAAAGGCAGCGCCAGCTCGATGAAAACGAACGGGGAGAAGGTTATTGGGCGGCAGTTGCCTGCAAGAAAGCGGCACAATATAGTAGAATCAGAAAACGTTATCATGATATCTGCCCGGATGCGAAAAGAGACCCTCTGGAAGCCTCCGAAAACGTATTGCGCAACCAGCGCTCCGGGCAAACCTTTCAGGTGAAGCCTTAGTGGATCCACGCTGCATGTCTTACATTATAAGGATTTATCTATAATTGTCAACAAGTAAAGCGTGCAGAAAAAAATAAAGACAAAAGGCAGCCGCTTCGTGTTGACAACGCCAAACAGGCGTGATATTATACCTCTGAAAAGGATTACATTCGTTAAAAATTTATATTATCAAAGAATGAAGGGAAACGAATATGGATAGATACTCATCCATAATGTAAATAAATCCTTGCCTGGTCTTGTTATACGGCGAAGCCAGGGGACGGAATAAACAAAGCCAGTATGACGGCTCAGCAAATGGATGGCCGTATAGAATACGGAGATTCCTCCGAAGTCGGCGCCGCAGTAAGGATCACGCCGGATGTGCGGAAACGCAACCGCTCGTCCGCCGACCTCCACCTTCCCCTGTCACGGAAACCTTTGCGGAGCGTGGAATTTACCATGAATTTTCTTTTGAATATCGGCCCGGAAACGCCTCTTTTTGAAGGCCTTCCAAAGGAGCCGAAAAAGCCCGTTATACGGAGCCAACCCTAATAAATCATCTCTCGCATCAATGCTTGAAAGGAAACCCGGCGAATGGAAATAGAGAATGGTGAAGTAAAGAAACTCTGGAACGGAACCTATATCCTGCTCAGCCTGATTAACATCCTGACCAACCTTGGTTTCAGCATGGTCACAACGACCATTTCGCTTTACACGGTAAGCATCGGGGCATCACTGTCCATCGCGGGTACGGTCGCAAGCGTTTTTTCCTTTGCGGCACTGTTGGTACGTCCGATAAGCGGCGCGTTCGTAGACAGGTTTCAGAAGAAAAAGCTCTTTATTATATCCAGCGTGCTCTTCGGGGCGGTCGTGTTTGGTTATGCGTTCGTAAAAAGCATCCCAATGCTTTTCGCGATCCGAATCCTTCACGGAGTTCTTTTCAGCGTCAGCACCACAGCCAATATGGCGCTGGCAAGCCGGTTTATACCGAAAAAAAGAGTGGCGGAGGGAATGGGTTACTTCAACGCCGGGGTAATGATCGGCCAGGCTATTGGCCCCGCGATCGGGATTGATATCAAGAACGCGCTGGGCTTCCCCTGGCTGTATGCGATTGTGGCAATTTCCATCAGCCTCCCGCCGCTGCTTTGCCTTTTTGCCAAGATGCCTGCGAATATTGTCGAGCCCGTACGCAGCGTGAATACGGTCAGCCAAAAGAAGCCCCGTATTTCAATTAACGATTTGATCGCCAAGCAATTTCTGCTTTACGCGATGGTCAGCTGCATGTTCTCCTTCTACAACGGAATTACCAATTCGTTTATGGTTTTCATCGGCGATGCGCGAAACATACCCAACATCAGCCTGTTTTTCACGGTTAGTTCCATTGTCCTGTTAGCCGTACGAATCCTGATCGGCAAGGTTTCGGATCGTAAGAGCCTCACACTGCTGGTGAACTGCGCCCTCGCCTTCACTGTGTTCAGCATGGCATGCACCGGGTTGGCCAACACGCTTTGGTTAATTCTCGTCGCTGCGGTGTTCAAAGCGCTCGGGCAGGGCATCGGTTATGTTTCGCTGCAAGGCGAAGCGCTGAAGCGGGCGGATGCAAACCGCGTGGGCGTTGCGACCAGCACAATGTATATCGGCAACGATATCGGCAATACGGTAGGCCCCATCGTGGGGGGCGTAATATCGCAGGCGTCCGGTTATGCCGCTGTGTTTAACATAAGTATCGGCCTGGTGGCGATTGTGTTTGTCGCTTTCAACCTCTACCAGAAGAAGATCGGATACCGGAAACCGGCCGCAGAGTGAACTGGGCAGCTCGGAAGGAACTGGACCAGCCCCAAGAAATGCCCTTGCCATGACGATGATAAATAATGTGGTTTATTTAAACAGAGAGATGGAAATTGATTTCTGCTCCTCGTGTGGGCAAGCAAAAGGCAACAGAACCGGAAAACCGGCGGCGAAAGAAAGTAAAAGGAGCGACTTGGATATGTACAGACCGGAAACAGCAGATTTCCCAATGGAAGGGATATCGGTTATCACTGGGTTGGAATACGGGAGAACGGACAATATCCCGCTTTTAATGGATTGCATTTTTGACGTAAACGCAAAAAAGCCGATGCCCGTAATCGTATGGGTGCACGGCGGCGGGTTTACGGAAGTGGAATGCACCCGTCTTTCCCGCCCGGAGCGGCGCTTTGTTGAACTTGCCAAAAGCGGTTACCTGATCGCCAGTATTGATTACCGGCTTGCGCAGATCAAGCCGTTTCCTGCGCAGATACAGGATTGTAAATGCGCGGTTCGGTTTTTAAGGAGCCATGCCGGAGAAATGCGCATCGACGCGGACCATATCGGCGTCTGGGGGGAATCCTGCGGCGGGCAGGTCGCCGGGCTGATGGCGGTGGAAAAGGGCATTGAAGGATTTGAGGACATCGGCGGATGGGAAGGGGTTTCCAGCAAGATTCAGGCAGCTTGCGCCTGGTACGGCGGCTTTAACATCCTCCAGTTTACGAACTTGCTTCAGGATGAAAGGTTCATCACAATTTACGGCGGCACGCTGGAAGAGAAGCGTGATCTTGTGATTAAGGCGAGTCCCATTACCTACGTTTCCGAAAATCTTTGCCCGATCCTCGCCATGTGCAGCGACGGGGACATACGGGTGCCTTACTCGCAAAGCGTGGAGTTTTGTAAAGCAGCGCGCGCACATGGCAACGACGCCAGTGAGATCACGGTTCCCAGCCAGGGCCACGGATATTTTGAAGGCGAAACCTATTACCAAGAAATCTATAAATTTTTCGATAAGCACCTGAAAGAATAACGTCTTTGCGCGCCGGAAAGTGCCGGTAGGCGGCGGGAATCGCTAAGCGGCTGCCCCCTGGCTGCTTGGCGATTCCCCCGTACCCTGCCTTCCGCGGACACAGCAGCAGCGCCGTCCCGGCCAGACCCTCGTCACCACGAAGTGCTCGGCAGCGTACAGGGTAACGCCGCAGGGCACTCACCTGAAAGCCCGAAACAGCCTTTTACGGCTGAACTGCGCCGTTTGATTGTACTCGCCTGAACGACGACCCTGCTTTTACCAAACGACCGACCGCCGCCACGAACAGTGACCCGTAACCGGTCGCTAAAACGATGCCCGATGATAAATGGAGGAAGCTGGATGGAAAACGCAAGCCGCGACCTTTTGGGGAGAAGCCGGAAAAAGAACATCCGTAAATACCTGCCCATATACTGTATGATGCTTCCCGGTTTTCTCTATATGCTGATTAATAATTATTTCCCCTTGCCGGGGCTTCAGCTGGCCTTTAAGAAGTTCAAATACTCTCAGGGAATCTGGGGAAGCGCATGGAACGGCATCAGCAATTTCCGCTATCTGTTCCGCAGCCCGGATTCGTTTATGATTATCCGAAACACGATCTGTTACAATCTGGTTTTCATCCTGCTGGGCACAATTCTCTCCATCATCGTCGCAATCCTGCTAAACGAGGTCCGCAGCAAAAGGCTGCAGCAGACGTACCAAACTTTCATCCTGATCCCCTATCTGCTTTCCTACGTAATCGTCAGTTATATCGTATACGCCTTCCTGGGCGCGGACAACGGAATGATCAACAACTCTATCATTCGCGCGATGGGGTATGAGGGCGTCGCCTGGTACACGCAGGCGAAATACTGGCCAGTTATTCTGGTGATTGTGCAGTTATGGAAATCGTTCGGTTACAGCACCATCATCTATTTCGCATCGATTATCGGCATCGACCATTCACTGTATGAAGCCGCGGTTGTGGACGGCGCTTCCACCTGGAAACAGATAACGCATATCACGCTGCCTCTGCTTAAACCGGTTATCATCATCCTCACAATGCTGGCGATCGGACGCATCCTGTATTCGGATTTCGGCCTGTTCTATCAGGTGCCTATGAATTCGGGAATGCTTTACAGCACAACCAGCACCATCGATACATTCGTATACCGCGGGCTTCTGGAAACCAACGACGTTGGGCGCGCATCCGCAGCCGGGTTCCTGCAATCGGTACTCGGTTTTATACTGGTCCTGACTTCCAACGGAATCGTCCGTTCGGTGGAAAAGGAATACGCGCTATTTTAAAGGGGGTGTAATTGTGAAAATTGGCGGGAAAAAAGTAAGCATCGTAGCAAACGTAGTCCTTTGCCTGCTGGCATTCAGCTGCGTTATGCCCCTCCTTTTGCTGGTGATATCTTCTTTTACGTCGGAATCGACGCTCTCGAGAAACGGCTATTCGTTCTTTCCCTCGCAGTTTGGGCTGGACGCGTACCTTTACCTGTGGCACACACGGGTGCAATTGCTGACAGCCTACAAAATGACGTTCATCGTCACCACGATTGGCACGCTGGGAAACCTGGTGGTCACCACCCTTTTTGCCTATGGACTGTCCAAAAAGCAACTGCCGGGGCGCGTGTTCTTATCCTTTATGGTGTTTTTCACCATGCTTTTCAACGGCGGCATCATCCCCTCGTACCTCATGTGGGCGCAGGTGTTTCACATCAAGGATACGGTATGGGCGCTGATCTTGCCCAACCTGCTGATGAACGGCTTCTCCGTCATCGTGATGCGCACGTATTTTACAGCCAACATCCCCGCGGAAATACTGGAGGCCGCTACGCTGGACGGCGCAGGAGAATGGCAGATGCTTGCAAAGGTCGTCCTGCCGCTGTCCAGCCCGATCATCGCGACGATTGCGCTGATGTCCGGCCTGGCCTACTGGAACGATTGGATCAACGGTTTGTATTATATCTCCACCCACACAGAACTGTTCACGATCCAGAACTTTTTAAACAGACTGATGTCCAGTACCGACTTTTTGATGAATGCGAACACAAACAGCGCCATCGCCGACGGTATTAAGGTGCCCAGCATCGGTATCCGCATGGCGATCGCGGTGATTGCCCTGATCCCGATCATGATTATCTATCCGTTTTTACAAAAGGGTTTCGTAAAAGGAATCGTCATCGGAAGCGTCAAGGGTTGATAGACCACGCCCCATCCCTCCCTGCGGGCATCGCCCGTTTACCGTTTGGCTTTTTAGCGGTTTTCGTTTCAGGCATCATCAAGAAAAGAACATAAGGAGGACGCAATAAATGAATTATGCTTATCTGGACCATCTGCTCAAGAACTTGACCGACTCGGGGATCCCGGGTTGCTCGCTGCATGTGGCGCAGCGGGGAAAGATACTTTACGAAGGCTATTCCGGCTATGCCGACGTCCAGGCGAAAACGCCGGTTACGAACTCGTCCGTGTTCAGGATGGCTTCCATGTCCAAACTCCCCCTGTATACGGCAATGATGATCCTGTTTGAACAGGGGAAGTTCCTTATGACCGATCCGCTGTATCGTTATTTTCCGGAATGGAAAGCGATGAAAAAAGCTGTGCGCAGGGAAGACGGTTCCGTGGACATCGTGCCGACGGATCGCCCCGTGCTGGTTAAGGATATTATGACCATGGCCTGCGGCCTGCCGTACTGTCACGGCCCGGCAAACGGCGACGACATTACGCTGGGCAGCATGGCGCAATGTATGAAACCGCTTTGGGCACGCGGGCACTTTACGCTTCGGGAAGAGATCAGGGCCATATCCGGTGCGGTGCTGGCGTTTGAGCCGGGCACCCATTGGATGTACGGCTTCTCTAGCGAGCTGGCCGCCGGCATTATGGAGACGGTTTGCGATAAACCGGCTAACGACGTGCTTTGCGAGCTGCTGTTTAAACCGCTGGGGATGGAGGATACCCGCCCCTATTACTTCGGCAACATCAAGGAGCGCATGGTAAAGCTGTATACAAAACAGGCCGACGGGTCTTTCGAGCCTACCGTAACCGACCTGGACAACAAGCACAACCCCGGCGAGGCGTTCCAGTGTGGCAACCCGCGGTTATTTTCCACCGGTAAGGATTTTACCCGCCTGATGCAGATGCTGGCTTGCGGCGGCGAGTTGGACGGCGTTCACGTTATGGGCCGGAAAACAATCGACCTGATGCGTACGAACACGCTGAACACGCAGCAGCTTGCAGATTTCACCGATGACTACAACGCCGGTTACGGTTACGGCTACGGTGTGCGTACCCTGATGGACAAAGCACGCGGCAACCTGAACGGCTCGCTGGGCGCGTTCGGGTGGACCGGCGGCTTCGGCACCTGGTGTGAAGCGGACCCGGAGGACAACGCATCCATCGTTTTAATGTACAACCTGTTCCCGTGGATTGACGAAGGCCAGCACGCGAAGATCCGCACCGCAGCTTACGGGATCATCAAATAACAGGGACGGCTTAAAAAGTTGGAACAGGAGGCATGAAATGCACGAATATTACCAGGTAACCCGCGTGAATCAGAACTTTTACCGCATCAACAGCCCGCAGGAGGGAACGGCCTGCGACCTGATCGTAGGCACAAAGGGGGCCGCGCTGATCGATACCGGCTTCGGTATCGGCGATCTGCCGCGGGCAGTCGCTTCCATAACCAAACTTCCGCTTACGCTTTTCAACTCGCATTGCCACTGCGATCACATCGGCGGCAACAGCCAGTTTACGCAGCCCATCCATATGGGGGAAGAAGACATTCCCACATGCCCGTATACCAACAGCCTGGTTTTCCGTCAAATCATGATGGATGGGGTAAAGGAGAAACCGGAAGGCTTTGACTCGGAGGATTACCTGGGCCGCGGGTTCGGCCATCCTGTTTCGTGTAACGAAGGGGAAGTTTTCGACCTTGGCGGTATAACCCTGCGCGTGTTCAATGCGGCGGGGCACTCTGTGGGCAGCAGGGTTTACTACCTGGAACAGTACGGCTTCCTGTTTACCGGCGATAATATCGGCCCCACCGTATTACTGTTCGGTTACGGCGCGGCTGACCGCAAGACTTATATCCAAACGCTGGATAAACTGCTGAAACTGCCGTTTCAGCGCATCTACGGCTCCCATGCCATGGAACCCATGACCAGGGAAAATATGCAGCTTTGCAGGCAAGCGGCGGCCGAGGCGGTGTATGAGACTGGCGAACCTTTCCCCAACCCGATCAGAGACGGCGCAGATGCCAGAATATGCTGTCTCCCGGGCATGACCATGAAGGACGAAAAGAAACCGGGGTTCGCAGCCATCATATTATCCGCCAATTCCTGAACCCAGTTAAGCTTTCTTAAAATGCGAAGCGAGGTGAGGCGGTGAGCGAAACCGTTCGCATTCAGGGTACAAGGAACCATACCAAATAATGAGGAGGAGAAACAAATGAAAAAGCTACTGTCCTGTGTTTTGGCGCTGGCACTCGTATGCTCAGGGTTATCTTTCGCCGTGGCCGAAGATGTACCCACCATCAAAGTCGCGTATATGATCACGATGAACCCCGCCGCGGACCGCGATATGGTACAAAAGGAGATCAACCGCGTTCTGGCGGAGAAAAACATCGGCGTACAGATTGAGTTTGTCTGCATCGACTTTGCTTCCTGGGGTAAGCAAATCAACCTGATGCTTACGGATGGCAGCATAGATCTGTTTAACTGCTGCTTCATGAGCAGCATAGGCGATCTGGCGCAAAACGGCTCCATCGCAGTGCTGGACGATCTGTTGGATCAGTACGGCCAAGGCATCAAAGATACGCTGGGCGAGTATCTGGAATGCGGCAAGATCAACGGCCATTATTACGGCGCTCCGAAGCTGAGCGCTTATTCTTCCGCTCCCTGTTTTGTGATGAACAAGGAAATGGAAGAGAAGTCCGGCATCAATAACGATGATATCGTGGATCTGGCTACTCTGACGGAAGCGCTTAAGAAAGTTAAAGCGACTTATCCGGACGTGACCGCCCTGTCTACCGGCGCCAACGGCGCGGTATACGATCCCAGCGACGTCGACCTGCTGGGCAGCGACAAGGCTTATGCCTGCCTGCCGCTGAAAAAAGACTCCACCGACCTGACGGTGACGAACTACTATGCGACCGACGATTTTAAAAAGCTTCTTGCCTTCGGCAAAGAGTGGGTTGACGACGGCTTTATTCGTAAGGACGCTATCAACAGCCAGGAATCTTCCTTCACGGGCATGCACAGCGAAGAGGCTTTCGGCGCTTTCGCGGGCTATGCGTCGGAAGCAATCAGCGACAGCGTTTATACCAGCGCCTTCAGCTTCCCCATCCAGACGGCTATGCTCGCGGATACGCCCTGGGTTACGACCAGTAACGTAACGGGCATGACCTGGTGCATTCCCGAACTGAGCAAGCAAAAGGAAGCCGCCATGAAATTCCTGAACGCCTTGTTCACGGATCCCGACATTTCCAACCTTTGCTGCAACGGCATCGAAGGCACGCACTATGTAGTGACAGACGCTGGAAACATCACCTATGCCAACGCGGATCAGACCTCGCTTACCACGGGCTGGCCTTCCGGCATGGGCACCTTCTGGCCCAACATGCTGATCACCTATCCGTGGGCGCCTTCTGCGGCCGACACGTACAAGAGCTGGATCGAGAGCAACAATACCTGCGCAAG
>JADGQP010000034.1 GCA_017881705.1 Christensenellaceae bacterium | reverse complement strand
TTCCTTGAATAGCTCGTTAAACATTGCTTTATCGTCAAACAGGTGCCAGTAAGCCTTATCGTTCATGCGGCGCACGATGGTGTTGCTTAAGCCCCGGGTAATCACCGTTTTTTTTTGTTCGTCCGTCAGACGGTACATTTCTGCAATTTTATAGTCCATGTATCCGGCGTTGAATACGAGTGCGCAGCGCAGCATATCGTAAAGAAGCCACAGCCGGCTTTTCCCGCTGCGTTGTTTTAAAAACGCGGTAGTCTTCCACATTTTATGAAAGTCCATACGTACCAGTCGCTTGAAAAAAAACGAAAGTTTGCTCACGGCAGCCTCCTGCGCAGACGAATCAGACGTTGAAGCGGAAGAGCGTCACGTCGCCGTCTTTCATTACGTAATCCTTGCCTTCGCTGCGGATCAGGCCCTTTTCACGGCAGGCATTCATGCCGCCCTGTTCCATTAACGTTTCAAAAGGCACAATCTCCGCGCGGATAAACCCGCGCTCAAAATCGGTATGAATTTTCCCCGCCGCCTGCGGCGCCTTGGTGCCATCCGTGATGGTCCAGGCGCGGCACTCATCCGCACCGGCGGTGAGAAACGAGATCAGCCCGAGCAGCCGGTAACTCGCTTGAATCAGCCGGTCCAACCCGCTCTGGCCAATGCCCATCTCCTCTAAAAATTCCTGTTTTTCGGCAGGCTCCATAGCACCGATTTCCTCCTCGATGCGCGCACTGATGGTAAACGCCTCCGCACCTTCGGCTTTGGCGATGGCTTCAACCTGCCGCACCATTGGCAGTTCGGCGTCGGGTTTGCCCACGTCGTCCTCGGCGATGTTAGCCGCGTAAATCACGGGCTTATCCGTAAGCAGAAACCAACTGTCTATCGTCTGTTTTTCTTCGTCGCTTACCGCGAAGGTACGAGCGGGCTTACCGGATTCTAAATGCGCCTTCAGGCGCTGTGCCAGCTCGGCTTCCATCGCATTATTGCGATCGCCTGATTTTACCATCTTTTGGGCGCGGTCGGCGCGCTTGCCCACCGTTTCCAAATCGGCGAAGATCAATTCCAGATTGATCTCCTCAATGTCCCGCGCGGGATCCACGGAACCATCCACGTGCACAATGTTCGCGTCCTCGAAGCAACGTACCACATGTACGATAGCGTCTACCTCGCGGATATACGATAAAAACTTGTTGCCCAGACCCTCGCCCTTGCTGGCGCCCTTCACCAACCCCGCGATGTCCACAAATTCCACCGACGCGGGCGTAACCTTTTTGGGGTGGAACATCTCGGCCAGCGCGTCGATCCTTCGGTCCGGCACAGGCACTACGCCCGTGTTGGGCTCGATGGTGCAGAAAGGATAATTGGCCGCCTGCGCGCCTGCCTTGGTTATGGCGTTAAAAAGCGTGCTTTTCCCCACGTTAGGCAGCCCGACGATTCCCAGTTTCATGGCGACACTTCCTTAGGCGCCGTATGCGCCAATATTGGGTTTATTATAAGCTATCGGGGTGTAAAAAGCAACGCCGCAGGTGGCGCAGCGCACGCAAACGTAGTATAATGGCGCAGGATTTATATAACCTTTTTAAGGGAGAATCGAAATGAAAAACTTGGGTGAAATGACACTGGAAGAACTGATTGAAAAGCACAGTCTGTGCGAATGCGGACGCGAGCATAGCGTGGGGCTGCAATATGTGAAAATTGGGCCTGACGCAACCCGTTTCCTGCCCGACGCGCTAGCGGCTATCCATTGCCGCAAGCCTTTTGTGGTCTGCGACATGAACACGCGCAGGGTAGCGATGGGGCCGGTGGAGGCGGCGCTTCGGGGTGCGGGTATCCCCTACGTCGTTTATGAATTTTCACAGGCGCGCGTGGAGCCGGACGAGCACGCCGTGGGCGCCCTGTGCATGGCCCTGGACCCCACTTGCGACGGAGTGCTGGCAGTAGGTTCCGGCGTAATCAA
Organism: Christensenellaceae bacterium; assembly: GCA_017881705.1. Taxonomy (GTDB): domain Bacteria; phylum Bacillota; class Clostridia; order Christensenellales; family Aristaeellaceae; genus CAXXOK01. The sequence continues at coordinate 8,052 of JADGQP010000034.1, read as the reverse complement.
CGATTGCTGCAAGGTGCTGGCGCACGCGGTAAGGCTGCCGCAGGCGGTGGTCGCCACTGCACCCTCGATGGACGGATATGCCTCCAACTCCTCCTCCATGATCCGCGACCGTGTGAAAGTGACGCTTTATAACGCTTGCCCCGCGGCAATCGTGGCCGATACGTCGATAATGAAAGACGCGCCGGAAAGGATGCTGCAGGCGGGGCTTGGCGATATGCTGGCTAAATATATCGCACTTTGCGAATGGCGTATCTCCCACATCGTTACGGGCGAGTATTACTGCCCGCAGGTCGCGGGGCTCATGCGCAACTCGCTTTGTAAAATCGTCGCGGCAGCGCCGCGCCTGATGGAACGCGACCCCGAGGCGGTAGGCGCGGTAACGGAAGGGCTGATTCTTTCCGGCGTGGCGATGGCTTTCGCGCAGATATCGCGGCCAGCCTCCGGCCTGGAGCATTATTTTTCTCATCTGTGGGAAATGTTCGCGCTGGAACGCGGGCTGCCGCTGGAACTGCACGGCATCCAGGTAGGCGTGGGCACGGTGCTGTGTTTGCATATCTACGACCGTCTGCGCACGTTTACCCCCAGCCGCGAAACGGCGGAGGCGGCTATGCGCGCGTTCAGCCCCGCGCAATGGGAGCAAACAGTACGTCGCGTATTCGGGCAGGCGGCGCAAACGCTGATCGACAGTGAAAACACGCAATGGCATAAAAACGATCCCATCCGCCATCAGGAACGGCTGGAGCGTATTCTTGCCCATTGGGACGAGATCACGGCGATCATGGCGCAGGAATTGCCGGACACGCAGGCTACCCTGACCCTGATGTGTACGCTGCATATGCCCGTTCTACCCGCGCAGATCGACGAAGACGCGCAGGACACCCGGGATGCGTTTCTCTGCTCCCGCGACATCCGCGATAAATACCTGACCAGCTCGCTATTGTGGGATCTGGGGTTATTGTACGATTTCCCGCTCACCCTTGAATAACATCGAGGGCTTGATACTGTTACAATCTATCGCTTCGGTATGAATTGACTTTTACCCCGCCCGGCCTTATCATCAGGATAAGACCGGGTAATAAATAAGGAGGGTTGTTCATGTTGAAAAAAGTGCTCGCGCTGCTGCTCTCGCTCGCCTTGCTGGTACCCATAGCCGCGCTGGGCGAAGCGACCCCGCTCCCTTTCGGCTTGAAACTCGGTATGAACGCCACCGACGCGGAAGCCGCTTTCGCGGCCGACGCCACTCTGGCTGCGGTAAAGTATGATAAGCTGGACGACGGCAACGGGACCGTGGAGTATACGTTTGAAAATGTTCCCGTGCCCGATACCGACCTGACCGCCTACTCCCTGAACGTACAGATCGACCAGAACAACAGCCCAAAGGCAGACCGCCTGAGCATGGTCAGCTATAACATCACGCCGGGCGACGACAGCATCTCCGTTTTCCGCGAACTTCTCGCCGCGATGACGACAGAGCTGGGCACACCGGATGCCGACCCCTTCAACGGCGACGGAACCGCCCAGTATGTGGAATGGGGTACGCTCACCGCTAATTGGACGAAAGACGATGTTCGCGTGTCGCTAAACCTTTCCCGCATGTATGAGGACAGCCTGTCGGTGATGTTTTCTTCCCGTGTTAATTACGATAAAACGGATCTGCAGGCGAAATAATACAAGCATAAAAACGGAGCCGCAGATACTTGCGGCTCCGTTTTTATGCTTGTATATAGAAAACCACCCCGCCGAATGAGCTCGGCGGGGTGGAAATCAGTTGAAACTTTTACCGGTTAAGCAACGTGGTTTCGGTTTCTTTATCGAAGAAGTGCAGGTGGTTCACATCGAAAGCGACCTGAATGGTCTGGCCGGCGCGGCTGGTGGTGCGGGGATTCACGCGCGCGACGATGTTCCCTTCCTTGCCGCTGGTCTTCAGGTGCAGGTACGTTTCGGAGCCCATCAGCTCAATTACGTCCACATCACAGTTGATTACAGAAGTAGGCGCAGCCTGTACGAACACATCCTCGTCATGGATGTTTTCGGGGCGGATGCCCATGATAATCTCCTTGCCGATGCTGCTCTCGTCCGCAAACTTGGAGAGTTTGCTGGGCGGAATGACGATCTTGTTCTGGCCGAACTTGGCTACAACGTCCTTGTCTTCCTTTTCCAGCACGACGTCGAAGAAGTTCATCTGCGGGCTGCCCATGAAGCCTGCCACAAACAGATTGGTAGGATAATCGTAAAGGTTCTGCGGGCTATCCACCTGCTGGATAAGGCCATCCTTCATAACCACGATGCGGGTGCCCATCGTCATGGCCTCGGTCTGGTCGTGGGTTACGTAGATGAAGGTGGTCTGCAGGCGTTGGTGCAGCTTGGTAATCTCGGTACGCATCGCCACGCGCAGTTTAGCGTCCAGGTTGGACAGAGGCTCATCCATCAGGAAGACTTTCGGCTCACGCACGATGGCACGACCCAGCGCAACGCGCTGGCGCTGGCCGCCGGAAAGCGCCTTGGGCTTACGGTTAAGCAGGTGGTAGATATCCAATACCTTAGCGTTCTCTTCCACGCGGCGTTTGATTTCCGCCTTGGGTATCTTGCGGAGCTTCAGGCCGAAAGCCATGTTATCAAACACGGTCATATGGGGGTACAGGGCGTAGTTCTGGAACACCATGGCAATGTCGCGATCCTTGGGAGCCACATCGTTGACCAGCCGGTCGCCGATGTAGAGTTCGCCGCTGGAGATTTCCTCCAGGCCGGCCACCATGCGCAGCGTGGTGGATTTACCGCAGCCGGAAGGCCCGACCAACACGATAAACTCTTTGTCTTCGATGTCAAGAGTAAAGTCACTTACGGCAGTAACATTACCGGCGTATACTTTGTAAATATTCTTGAGGGATACGCTTGCCATGAAAAAACCTCCCTATTCATTTGCGACCAGCCAAAACTGGCAAGGTCGTAGATCCTGCTACTATTATAGCGGTTCGATGGTACATTTGCAAATGGTGTAATTTGACAAAGTTTGTTTCTCTCCTTTGTTCACGATGTACACGCAGGAACGGATTCACCCATATTTGCCACTACGTTGGCGGATCGCCTGCATTTTGCTGGACGTCGCAGGATGTTTTTTTGCCGACGTCATGGTATAATAATCCTATTCGCGTACCCAGCGCACGGGAAGGACGGAGAGCCATGATTCAAGCGGTAATTTTTGATCTGGACGGCGTGCTTGTAACTACCGACGATTGTCATTACCGCGCATGGAAACGCATGGCGGATGAAGAGCATATTCCTTTCGACCGTTCTATTAACGAACGTCTTCGCGGCGTGAGCCGTATGGATAGCCTGGCCATTATTCTGGAAAAGGCGACCAAGCCCTACACCGAAGCGGAAAAAGCCGGGATGGCGGCGCGCAAGAACGCGTACTACGTCGATTTGATCGGCCTGCTGACGCCAAAGGATATCCTGCCCGGCGCGATGGACATTGTAAACGCCTTGAAAGCCAGGGGCATACGGATCGCCATCGGCTCCTCCAGCCGCAACACGCCCATCATCCTACAGCGGATCGGTCTGGATAAAACGTTTGACGCGGTGGCGGACGGCAACCAGATTACCCACAGCAAGCCCGATCCCGAAGTTTTTCTGCTTGCGGCGCGCCTGTTAGGCTGTGAGCCCGCAGAATGTCTTGTGGTGGAGGATGCGGACGCGGGCATCGAGGCGGCGCTCAGGGGCGGTATGAAGGCGCTGGGAGTCGGCTCCGCGTCGAAGAATCCCTTGGCTACCTACCGCGCGGAAAACCTCGCGGCGGCCAACCTGGCCGAAATCGTACAATAATCGTACCCGAACACAGGAGGCCACAACGAATGACGAACAACTTTAACGACGTTTTGGACGCCGCACTTGCAACCGGTGGGGATTTCGCCGAGCTCTTTCTGGAGGATAACCGCACCCATTCCCTGCAGGTGCTGGGCGGGCATGTGGAAATGATCAATTCCAACCGTGCGCACGGCGCGGGCATCCGCGTGTTCAACGGTTTAAACGCTGTGTATACTTATACAAACGACACCGACAGCGAGGGGCTTCTGCGCTGCGCCAAACAAGCTGCCTCCGCAGTGAGCGCGTCCAGGGAAACCCCGCTTCGCGCGGCGCAGCCGGGCACACCCGCATCGCTCCCCGCCCCGTACCCGATCCTGATCCGCCCCGGCGACGTGAACTCGAAGCGTAAATTGGAATACCTTCGCTCGGCGGATGCCGCTGCACGCGCCGTAAGCGCGGAAATCGAGCAGGTCAGCTGTTCGCTTTCCGACAGCGAACAGGATGTGACGATCGTAAACAGCGAAGGCTTATACGTGGAAGATACCCGCGTACACACGCGCATGGCCTGTGTGGCCATCGCAAGCGACGGTAAAGAAAAGCAGCAGGGGCATGAGGCACCCGGCGCCCAGATGGGGTATGAATTGTTTACCGAACGGGTCGACCCCGTACAGGTCGGCCGCGAAGCTGCGCAATCGGCATTGCTGATGCTGCATGCGCCCGAGTGCCCCGCAGGCGTGATGCCCGTGGTAATCGACAACGGATTCGGCGGGGTGATCTTCCATGAAGCCTGCGGCCACAGCCTGGAAGCCACCAGCGTGGCATTTGGCCTGAGCGTGTTTTGCGATAAACTGGGGCAGAAAATCGCCGCGGATTGCGTAACGGCAATTGACGACGGCACGCTTCCCAACGAGTGGGGCAGCATACGCGTGGACGACGAGGGTATGCCCGCCAACCGTCTAGTGTTGATTGAGAACGGCGTGCTTAAAAACTATATGATTGATAAACTCAACGCTCTGCGTATGGGCATGCCGCCCACCGGCAGCGGCCGCCGCCAAAGCTATGCCTTCGCCCCCACCTCGCGCATGCGCAACACCTATATCGCCGCCGGTACGGACGATGAAGCCGAGATGATCGCCACCATGGGCGACGGGCTGTATGCCAAAAAACTGGGCGGCGGCTCGGTAGACCCGGCGACCGGAAATTTCAACTTCGCCGTGTCGGAAGGGTACCTGGTACGAGGCGGCAAGATTGTTTCCCCTGTGCGCGGCGCGAGCCTCATCGGCAAGGGCGCGGATATTCTGCTGCAAATCGACCGTGTGGGCCGCGAGATGAAGATGGCGCAGGGCATGTGCGGCAGTATCAGCGGCAGCATACCGGTAAACGTAGGCCAGCCGATGATTCGCGTGAAGAAGATGACGGTTGGCGGCCGTGCGTAAAAAGTTAGCAAAACGACCGACGGGTCAGGCGGCGATGAGTCCGCTCTCCCGTTTACAGGAGTAAAGCCAATGATGATGGACGATTTTATTCAAAAGCTGTTCGCGGCGGCTAAAGCGGCCGGTTTCACCGTTGCTGAAGCCTACCTGACGAAGAACGACAGCTTCAACGCCGTGGCAATGAACCAGGAGATTAACCGGTATTCCTCGCATATCTCGTGCGGGCTCGGTTTCCGCGGGCTGTTTGGCGGCCGCATGGGTTACGCCTCCACCGAAGCGTTCGACGATTCGGCGGTGGATTGGCTGGTGCAGGGTGCGCTGGACAGCGCCACCCTTTGCGAGGATCCAACGGAACCTTTCCTCTACGACGGTAAAGAGCCTGTGGCACAGCTGCCCCTGACCGGCAGAGACGCGCCAGCGACTGAAAAGCTGGCTTTCGCGTTAGCTATGGAACGCGAAGCCAAGGCCTACGATCCGCGCGTGACCCAGGTGGGGCACGCTACGGTGTTCACCGGCAACAACCAGGTACGCATCGTCAATACCTACGGCATGGATAAGCAGTACGAAGAAAGTGTATGCGGCGCCTACCTGCAGCCCGTGGCACGCGAAGGTGACAGCACCGCTACCGGAATGGAACTCTGTTTCTCCCGGGATTTTGATCGTCTTAACGCGGCCAGTCTGGCACAGAGCGCCGCCCGCCTCGCGGTGGAAGCGCTGCACGCCTCGCCGGTCGTTTCCGGCTGTTACCGCGTGGTGATCCAGAACCTGGCGATGACCGATCTGCTGGGTGTGTTTTCTTCCGCCTTTTCCGCCGACAGCGCTCAAAAGGAGCTTTCCCTGCTGAAAGGAAAGCTGGAGCAGTCCATTGCAGCGGACTGTGTAACCATCGTGGATGATCCCCTCCGGCTGGACGGGTTCGCAAGCCGACCCTTCGACGCGGAAGGCGTGCCCAGCGCTCGCCATACCGTGGTGGAAAAAGGCATCTTTAAAACTTTCCTGCATAACCTTAAAACCGCCCACAAGGACGGCGTGCTTTCCACGGGCAATGCCAGCAAGCTGGGCTATGCCACATCGGTGTTCGTATCCCCCACCAATTTTTATATTGAACCCGGTAATCAGCCTTTCAATGCCTTGCTTGCTGAAATGGGCGACGGGCTGGTGATTACCGAGGTGGACGGCCTGCACGCGGGCGCCAACGCCGTAACGGGTGATTTTTCGCTGCTATCCAAAGGCTACATCGTAAAAAACGGCCTGCGCGAGAGGCCGGTAGAACAGGTTACGGTGGCGGGCAACTTTTTTGAGATGCTGAAAAACATACGCGCCGTGGGCAGCGACCTGCGTTTTCCGGAAGGCGGCATCGGCTCGCCCAGTGTGGACGTAGGTATGCTGAGCGTGGCGGGTAAAAACAAAGAAGATATGGATACCTGACGGCTACGAATTGCGTAAAAATAAGGCTTATCACATCATATGGCTGATTTTTAACCAGAAATATTGATTATATAACAAAACATGGCTAAAGAAGCGGTCAATGAGAAAGAGCGCATCCTTCTGACCTTTGTTATCTCAACACCATCAATAGATAAGTGCAGAACAATGTCTGCAAGAAATCCCGTGCCATTGGCGGCATAAATATATACAATAATTTATCGAGGTGACTATTTTCGTGTGTCTTATTCGCAAAGCAACTCCAAAGGACGCATTAGGGATAAGTATAGTTAATACCTATACTTGGAAAACTACATATTTTGGCTTGATGCCCGATATCCTGATTGATTCCAGAATAGACGCATTAAAATCAAGAGTAGAAAAGTGCAAATCTGATATAAAACAAAATGATAACTTCATAGTTGCTGTCGTTGATGACACAGTTATTGGATTTTGTATGTATGGTCCTTCGCGGAACGAAGACTATAAAGCATCAGGAGAAATCTATGCTTTGTATGTATTGAAAGGTTATCAAGGTGAAAATATAGGTAAGCGATTATTTATTGCTGGCAAAAATGAACTTATTGATAGAGGCTATTCAAGTATCATTATCAACTGTTTAAAAGGAAATCCATCGTTGGGCTTTTATGAATATATGGGAGGTAAAATTGTCGGAGAACAACACGACTGTGCAAATGGTCAGAACCTGTCAGAAGATATATTATATTTTGAAATTTAAGGCTCTGACAAATTATAATCTATAGGACATTAACTGCCCCATAATAAAATATAAAATTATCAATTGTATAATGTGACAGAGCTAAAAATTAAAAGGGACGAAGCCGACAATCGGTTCGTACCTTTTTATTATCGTCCGTTTCATAGTCTGGCAAGAGCACTTATCAGGAACGTTATCCCGAAATACAGCAGCACCAACCCTAACACGCCTACCAGCACGCGATAAACATTCTGGTTGATGAATTTCCGTGTTTTGCCGATTAGCATGGAAATTCCGCCATACCAGAAAAAGTCGGTCGTGATGTGGCCGAGATAGAACGCTGCCACGCCCGCCACTCCGTAAAGCTGGTAAGCGTTGAGCAGGAAGCTCAGGCCGATAATCGCCCACCAGATGAGGAAATACGGGTTCATGGCGCTGATGAGCGCACCGGAAAGTACCAGGTTTTTCGTTCCACTTTTCCCCTGCAGTTCGATTTTTAGCTTGTTGCGCGCGGCGCTGATTAACATATCCACACCCATCAGCGCCAGTAACGCGCCGCCCACAAGCCCGATGGCGATTTGCGCCACGTCGGATTTCAACGCGATATCGAAACCCAGAAAAATCAGCACGACCAGCGCAAGCTCCAGCAGCGCGTGGCCTAATATAAGCAGA
>JADGQP010000033.1 GCA_017881705.1 Christensenellaceae bacterium | reverse complement strand
CGGTTTTCCATGCCATTAAGCCGCGCGTTTTCAGCCGCGCAGTCGCAGGCATACTGGCTGATGTCCACACCTATTACTTCAGCCGCGCCGTAGCGGGCGGCATGCAGCGCGAAACTGCCGGTGTGGGTAAAGCAGTCCAGTACCCGCGCGTTTTTCACAAACGGCGCGATGGCCGCGCGGTTTTCTTTCTGATCCAGAAAATAGCCCGTTTTCTGCCCCTGTTTCACATCCACCAGAAAGCGCACACCGTTTTCCGTCATTTCCACACGGTCGGGCACTTCGCCGCAAAGCAGGCCGGTCTGCTGCGTAAGCCCTTCCAGCTCGCGCACGGGCACGTCGTTGCGTTCATAAATCCCAGCGGGATGCAGCTGTTCCATCAGCGCGTCAGTAATGTCGCGCTTAAAGGCTTCCATGCCCAGACACAATATCTGCAACACAATCACATCGCCAAACGCGTCGGCAACCACGGCGGGCAGGCCGTCGCTTTCGGCAAAGATCAGGCGGCAGCTTTTCAGGTCCGCAAAAGCGCGGCGGTAATTCAGCGCTCGTTCGACGCGCGAAAAGATGAACGCGCGGTCGATAGGCTCATCCTTATGGGTTAAAAACCGAAGCGCTATCTGCGAGCGTGGGTTATAAACAGCCATCCCTAAAAATTGCCCACGCGAGCTTTCTACGCGCACCACCCGACCCGCCGCGTCCTCGCCCCGCACAAGCTCGATATCACTTAAAAACACCCAGGGGTGTCCGCCGTAAACCCGCAGTTCCTTACCCTTGCGTAATATTGCCGTAGCCATACTCATCCTCCTGTCGCCATGGCATTATACCATGAAGGCGCGCCGCCGTAAACAATACATAAACGCCAGGTTTTTGGCCCTGAAAACCCAACAGTAAAAACCAGCCTTCAGGAGGCATCGGAGGGGCGAAGCCCTCCAACTGTATTCGTATCGGCCGGCTTTGCCGGTCGGGCGGGGAGTTTGCGGCTCTGCCGCAAACAATACCCGAAACTTAATAAGCGGCGAAGTCCGCTTTTTAACAGTCGAAGAGGCCGACCCTGAAAGGTCGGCCTCTTGTTGATTCAGGAATGTTCTACTCGAGGCTCGCGTAGGTCCAGATCACGTCGCCGGTGTTGAGGCAAATGAGGTTCTTCACATTCGGCTTGGTCATCTGCGGCTGCGTGTAATAATACATCGGAGCTACAGCGCCAGTGGCCATGAGTACCTTCTCCAGCTGTGCGGACATTTCGGAGCGTTTGGTCATGTCGGTTTCGGCCTTGATAGCGGTTACGACCTTATCATAAGCGTCCGCCCAGGTCTGGTTGCCCTCGAGACCCCAGTAAGCGCCCAAACCGGCATCCTTGGTCACAGCGGTAGCTTTGGTGTAATCGCCGATGTCGCGGCCCAGGCGCGGGTAGTTGTTGCCGCTGTTGCTGATGAAGATCTCCAGGAAGTTCACAACGTCGTTGAAGTCGGCGATCCAACCCATACGGGCAGCCTCGGCGTCGCCGGCCTTCAGCTTCTGCTGCAGGGTAGCCCACGCTTCGGTGTTGATGGTGCTGGTAAGGCCAAACTTGTTCCAGGTCTCCTGCACGTACTGGATTACCAGCGCGTTGGAGCCGGCATTGTTGAACGCGAAGTCGATGCCCGGGAAGTCGGTGAAGGTCAGGTCGCCGCCGGCAAGGGTGCCGGTGTACGCATAGCCCAGATCGATAAGGGTCTGCGCGGCGGTTACCTGATCCTTGGTGTAGTTTGCGTTCACATCGGAAACGGCAGCAGTCTCGGTGTACCAGGAGCCATAGCCCGCAGCGTCACGGACGTTGGCATTGCTGGCATCGGACAGGCCCTGCGGATAGAAACCGGTCGCGGGAAGCTGACCTCCCTGGGTTACATAAGTAACAAGGTCAGAACGGTTGACCATCTGGCCCAGCGCGAAACGGGCTTTGGCCTGCTCCTGCTCGGTCAGCTGCTTGCCGGTCGGCGAGAGGTCTTTGTAAACGTTGAAGAGCAGATACCAGGTGCCCAGATTGTCCGCGAACACGAGCTCGCCGGGGTAGGCGGTCTGCAGGCGCGCGTACTCGGTGGGATCGATGGACTGGATGTACTGCACGGTGTTGTTCTCGTATGCGGTCAGGATGGCTACGTTGTCCTCGGACAGGTAGCAATTCATGCCGTCAAGTTTCACGTTGGCAGCATCCCAGAAATAGGGGTTTCTCGCAAAGGAGATCACATCGTCCACGGCGTACTTCGTCATCACGAAGGGACCGGTGCCGATGTAGGTGGCGGGGTTGGTTGCCCACACGCCCTGAGCGTCCGTCAGTTCCACTTTGACAGGGTAGAAAGTGGTGAAGGCGCACAGATTAAGGAAGTACGCGCAGGGGTTGGCGAGCTTCACAACAACGGTGCCGGCGGTATCGTCCGTTACCACGTTGAGCGTGCCGTCTTCGTTCTTGGCAAGGTAGTCAAACAGGAAGCCATAGTCCGCGCCCAGGTCAGGGCTCGCGGCACGGTTCCAGCTGCTGGCGACTTCGCTGGCTTTGAAGTCGGAGCCGTCGCTCCACTTCAGGCCCTTACGGAGGGTGAAGGTGTAGGTCAGGCCGTCGGCGGATACATCTACCTTCTCCGCAAGTTCGGGAGAAAGAACAACTTTGCCGCTGGCATCGTAGGAATGGCCCATGAGGCCGACGAACGAGTTGCGGATGTAGTTGCCGCTCACGGACGCGCTGTTAAGAGCGGGGTCCATGGTCAAGGGGGTGCCGCCACCAAACATGGTGTTTGCCACCTGGCTGGCTTCCGCGTTTGCGAAAGACGCCATGCCAAGCACCATCATCAGCGCCAGCATCATTGCGATAATCTTTTTCATGATTTTCCTCCTCATTAATTTTTACACTCCACGTGTAACGATATCGTAACACGGGAATTTGTGAACGTCAATAACGTGCTTGATCTTTCGTTGGTTATATGTGATGGCAAGCTGCAAAGTGCTGCGGCGCCACCTCCTTGAACTCAGGCGTCACCTGTTTGCAGATCTCGGTACAACGGCTGCAGCGGGTATGGAACGAACAACCGCTGGGCGCGTGCAGGGGGCTGGGGATGTCGCCGTTCAGCACAATTCGCTTCTGCTTTTTTGCTTTGTCGGGATCCGGCACGGGTATCGCGCTGAGCAGCGAAATGGTGTAGGGGTGCAGGGGGTGGTGGTGCAGTTCAAGGGAGGAGGCCAGCTCTACCATATGACCCAGATACATTACCGCAATACGATCAGAAATATGTTTAACCACGCTTAAGTCGTGGGCGATAAACAGATACGAAAGGCCCAGCTTATGCTGCAAATCCTCCAGCATGTTCAGCACCTGCGCCTGAATGCTCACATCCAGCGCGGACACGGGCTCGTCGCAGACGATAAACTCAGGTTTGCTGGCCAAAGCGCGCGCGATGCCGATACGCTGGCGCTGACCGCCGCTGAACTCGTGAGCATAGCGCGTAGCCTGCTCGCTGGAAAGGCCCACCATGGAAAGCAGTTCCTGAATACGTTCGCTGCGTTCCTTTTTGTTGGCGCACAGCTTATGCACGTCGATGGGCTCGGCTACGATGTCGCCCACCGTCATGCGGGGGTTGAGCGACGAATACGGATCCTGAAAAACCAGCTGCGCTTTTTTACGAAATTCGTTCATCACGGGGCCTTTTTCTACTTTTTTGCCCCCGAACCAGATTTCGCCTGCGGTGGGTTTATACAGGTGCAGCATCGTACGTCCCACGGTGGTTTTGCCGCAGCCACTTTCGCCTACCAAACCCAGGGTTTCACCCTTCTTAATATCGAAGCTCACATCGTCCACGGCTTTGAGCATCGTTACCTGCGCAAAACCGGTACTAATGGGAAAATACTCCTTCAGCCCGCGAACCTGTACCAAATACTGCGGGTCGGGCTGGAAAGCTCTCTGCTCGCTCATTGTTTTGTCTCCTCTGCTTCGGTGGCCGAGCTCTGCGCCGCATCCTGCCCGTTTACCGCAACCAACGGCGTGCCCACATTTTCCAGCACGTTCACCCAGCAGCTGGCAATGTGATCCTTCGCGACCCAGTATTCGGAGGGGAACTCACTGAGGCATACCTTCATTGCACGTTCACAGCGGGGTGCGAATGGGCAGCCGGCAGGAAGGTTCAGCAGATCAACCGGCGTGCCCGCGATGGGGATCAGCCGGTCTTTATTGTCGCTGTCGATGCTGGGAATGGAACGCAGCAGCCCGCGTGTGTATTCATGGCGTGGGTTATAGAAAATTTCCGGCGCGGTGCCGCGCTCACACACGCGGCCGGCATACATCACGATCGCCTCGTCGCACATGTTGGCAATCACACCCAGGTCGTGCGTGATCATAATAATCGCCATGCCCAAGGTCTTTTGCAGTTTCATCATCAGTTCCAGAATCTGCGCCTGAATGGTAACATCCAGCGCAGTGGTGGGCTCGTCCGCAATCAGGATGTCTGGCTCGCATACCAGCGCCATCGCGATCATCACACGCTGGCGCATACCACCGCTGAGCTCGTAGGCATACTGATGGATTCGCTTTTCCGGTTCGTTGATGCCCACGAGCTGGAGCATTTCGATAGCGCGTGCCTTCGCCTGCTGATGGTTGCGATCCGTATGCAGCACAATGGCCTCTATCAGTTGATTTCCGATGGTGAAAACGGGGTTCAGGCTCGTCATGGGATCCTGAAAAATAATACTGATCTTGTTGCCGCGAACCTTGCGCATTTCATCTTCAGAAAGCCCGATCAGTTCCCGCCCGCTGAGCTTTACGCTGCCGCTTACGATACGGCCGGGGGGGGTGAGAATCTGTAAAATGGAGTAAGCGGTAACGCTTTTTCCGCTTCCGCTTTCGCCCACAATGCCAAGTACCTTGCCTTTGTCCAGGTTAAAACTGACACCTCCGACCGCCTTTACTTCACCGTTGGGAGTGAAAAAGGAAGTGTGAAGGTCTTTCACTTCAAGCAAATGCTGCATGTCGGGGCCTCCTTAAGAACGAAGCTTGGGGTCGAAGGCATCGCGCAAGCCGTTGCCAAGAAGGTTGAACGACAGCACAATCAGAAAAATGGACGTGGCTGGATAGATGAGCAGGAAGGGATAGCTGTTAAGACCTGCACGGGCATCTGAAGCCAGCGAACCCAGCGAAGGCATGGGTATCGATACGCCCATGCCCAGGAAGGAAAGAAAACTTTCTGTAAAAATGGCGCTGGGAATCTGCATTGCAGCCACGATGATGATAACGGAAACGCAGTTGGGAATCATATGCTTTCGGATGATGCGCGCCGGGGAAGCGCCGATGGAACGGGAAGCCAGCACATATTCCTGTTCCTTGATGGAGAGTATCTGGCAGCGTACCTGACGCGCCATGCCCACCCAGTACAGTAAGCCGAATACGATAAAGATGCTTACCATGCCGGCCCCCAGTTTCGTTATGAGCTCGTTTTTGGATGTGCTCACAATATCCCTGATGGCAACGGACAACAAAATCACCAGCAGCACATCCGGTAGCGCATAGATAATATCCACGATTCGCATCATAATATTATCCACTTTTCCCCCAAAATAGCCGGAGATGGAGCCGTATATGATGCCCACCACCACCACGATTAACGCGCTGAAAATGCCTACCAGCAGGGAAATGCGGGTACCGTAGATTACGCGTATGGCGTAGTCCCTGCCAAGAGCGTCGGTGCCCATCACATGGGGAAACACGGAGATACCCTTAGCGATTTTAGCCTGTTCCTTGGCGGAATATTGAAACGGTTGCAGGTATTTGGCCGTTACGTCCTGGCTGGTATACGTATATGGGTAGACTGCGGGCGCAATAAACGCGATTAACGCAATCAGCAGAATAATCACGATGCAGATCATCGCCATTCGATTGCGGCCCAGCCGCCGCAGCGCGTCTTTCATAAAGGAAACGGATTCGCGGGTCTGTATCTGCTGTGCTTTTTCTTCTTCAGTCGCAGGTTTGAAAAGGTCCGGATCAATCTGCAGACTCAGCGGATTCTTAAAGGGAGCCTTTGGGGTTTGCATTCTCATCTCTCCTCTGTCAAGCCAGATCAATTCGGGGATCCATAACCTTGTACAGTACGTCGCTTAAAAAATTCATCAGGATGATCATCACAGCCAATACGATTGTAACGCCCATGATCATCATGTAATCTGTGCGAAGCATACTGTTGGTAAACAAACGGCCCAGTCCGGGAACGGAAAAAATATTTTCTACCACCATGCTGCCGGTGAGGATGTAGGCCATCATCGGGCCGGCGTAGGTGATTACGGGGGAAAGGGCATTTTTAAGCGCGTGCTTGTATATGACTACATTGGATTTCACGCCCTTGGCACGCGCCGTACGGATATAATCCGCCCCGAGCACGTCCAGCATGCTGGAGCGCTGCAGTCGGGTGATATAGGCCATTGGATACAGGCTGAGGGATAACACAGGCAGCACCATGCCACCCGGCTGGGTACCAAGCGAGGGCAGCCAACCCAGCCTGTAGGAAAACAGCAGCAACAGCAGCGTTGCAACAACGAAGGAGGGCATCGATACCAATGCCGTCGTCACAACCTGAATCACCTTATCCACCCACTTCCCGCGGTTGAGCGCGGAAAGGCAGCCAAATAAAACGCCCAGAAGGATGGCGATAATCGCCGCCGAAAAACCGATGGACGCCGAATAGGCAAACGCATTGATAATCAGCTGGCTGACCGTGAAGCCGACCCACGCCGTGGACAGGCCGAAATCAAAATGGACGACACCCCAGAGATAGTTTAAAAATTGGACGCCGAGCGGTTTGTCAAACCCGTATTTAATCTCCAACGCCTTAATTACCGCGTCGCTCTTCGCTTTTTCACTGCTGAAGGGGCTTGCCGGAATGGCGTGCATTACGAGAAAAGTGATTGCGATTACTAAAAAAATCGTAAGCAACGCCATGCCAAAACGCTTAAACATGTACACGAGCAGTTTCGAATTCATCGTGCGCCTCCCGTTATGGAAACAATTTGGATATCAAAAAATAGTACATTTCATTATAATCGCGTGAAAAACAAATGTCAATTCAAAATGCAATCCCGCTGCGCTATCCTGCATAAACGGCGTCTGTCACGTTGAACCATCCCGCCGCATAAAGCTCAAACGCAGGTCGGCAGCCGTGTTCGCCGTTGTCATGCCCTCGGCGGTTTACCTGCATGAACGACCAGATGGTAAAAAATGCATTGCCGTTTCTATCACAGAGAATCGGTTCTGGGCTCTCTCACCGCCGGGAGCGGGGGCCGTTACAGTAAAAGATGATGAAAGTCCTTTCTGTGTCTTTCTCCGGCCGTAATGAATACCTGTGGCGAAAAAGGGAACGCGGCCCGTTGCGCAAGCGCCAACGGGCCGCGTGTTTTTGGTTGTCGGTTCTGTTAGGCAGCCGGAGTGTCCAGCTGGCTGGTGCAATGGGGGCAGCGGGTTGCTTTGTCGTCGATAACTTCCAGGCAGAAGGGGCATTTGCGAGGCTCTTTGGCGGGCGCCGCGGGCTCCTTGGGCTTTTTGGCAATCAGTTTGGCAACCAGGCGAACAATCAGGAACACGCACAGTGCCATGATCAGAAAATCGATGATTTTCTGCAGGAACATGCCATAGTTCATCGTTCCGGCGCCGGCAGCCACAGCCGCTTCCTGCGAAGCGTACACCTTGCCGTCCAAAGCCAGGAACGCGCCGGAAATGTTGAACCCGCCGGAAATCAGCCCGATCACCGGCATAAGAATGTCGTTGACAAGGGAGCTTACGATGCTGGCAAACGCGCCGCCGATCATTACGCCAATCGCCAGATCCAACACGTTTCCGCGCATTACAAAAGCCTTGAAATCGCTGAAGAACTTTTTCATCCAAACCATCCTTTTTCTTTTTTTACCTGATG
>JADGQP010000032.1 GCA_017881705.1 Christensenellaceae bacterium | reverse complement strand
TGAGGAACTCAGCGAGCATTTAAAGCGTCTGGAAACCCTGTGGCACGAGCACGGCGTGTACCTGGACCGGGAAGAAACGCCCGCTGTTGTGCCGGAACCGCCCGCGGACGCGCCGGCGAAGTAGCTGCCCCTCACCATCGCGTATGCCGACGGACGCGCCCAAACACGGCAAGGAGAATACCATGCCAACCTTATTGGTGATCGGCGGCGGCGCGGCGGGCCTGATGGCCGCCGTAACCGCGGCGGAAAACGGCGCGGCGGTTACGCTGCTGGAACGCAACGAAAAACTGGGGAAAAAGCTCTACATTACCGGCAAGGGGCGCTGCAACTGCACCAACCTGTGCGCGCCGGAAGAATTTCGCCAAAACGTGGTGCGAAACCCGAGCTTCCTGTTTTCGGCGCTTACGGCGCTTCCGCCCGAGGCGCTGCTGCAGAAGCTGTCGGACTGGGGGTGCCCCACGGTGGTGGAGCGCGGCAACCGCGCCTTTCCCACCTCGCAGAAAGCCAGCGACGTAACCCGCGCGTTCGAGCGCCGTCTGCAAACCCTGGGGGTGGCCGTGCGCAAAAACGCGCGCGTGTCCGCCCTGTACGTAACCGACGGCCACATCAGCGGCGTGCGGCTGGAAAGCGGCGAAACGCTGGCGGCAGACGCGGTTATCGTGTGCACAGGCGGGGTCAGTTACCCCTCCACCGGCAGCACCGGCGATGGATACGCGCTGCTAGCAGGGTGTGGCCACGCGATCGAACCGCCCAAACCTGCCCTTGTCTCCCTTACCAGCGACGCTGCGTGGGTGCGGGCGCTGCAGGGGCTGTCGCTCAAGAACGTACGGCTGACGCTTACGCACGGCAAAAAGCGTCTGTACGAGGAACTGGGCGAAATGCTGTTTACGCACATGGGTATTTCCGGCCCGCTGGCACTTTCCGCGTCCAGCTACCTGGCGGGGAATCCGATAGCGGAATGCCAGCTGACGCTGGACCTGAAACCCGGGCTGACTGAACAGCAGCTTACCGCGCGCATCGTGCGCGACGTGGGCGTCGCGGGCAGAAAAAGCATGCAGACGCTGCTGCGTGGCCTTTATCCCGAACGGCTTGCCCTGGCCGTAGCGGATCTGGCCGGGATCGACCCGCGAAAGCCTGCCGTGGAACTGCGCCGCGAGGAACGCGATGCGCTGGTGCGCCTCACCAAGGCGCTACCCATTCCGCTTAGCGGCACCGAGCCTATAGCTGCCGCGGTGGTTACCGCGGGCGGCGCGCAGGTGCGGCAGTTTAATCCCTCCACCATGGAAAGCCGGCTTGTCCGCGGCCTGTACGCGGCGGGCGAATTGCTGGACGTGGACGCGCTTACGGGTGGTTTTAACCTGCACATCGCGTTTGCCACGGGGTACTGCGCGGGGCGCGCCGCCGCGCTGGCACAAGCGGAATCCTGACGCGGAGGGCCGCCAATCGAACATCAATCCAGACGGGAGAATTTCGATGCACTATATAGTGATGGACCTGGAATGGAACCAACCGACCAGTTTCAACACGCCCGTGTTCCGGCAAATCGGTGACAGTCTGCTGTTTGAAGTCATCCAGATCGGCGCCGTCAAACTGGACGAGCGTTTCTCGTTAATCGAAGAACTGTCTATCCCCATCCGCCCGACGCATTACGTAAACATACACCCGCGCGTGCGGCGTATGACCCACCTTGGGCAGGCCGAGCTGGAGGACGCTCCCGCTTTTCCCGAGGCGATGGCGCAGTTTGCGCAGTGGTGTGGGGACGATTATGTATTTCTCACCTGGGGTGGGGACGATATCAGCGTGCTCAAGCAGAACCTGGATTTTTTCCAGTTCGAGGGTGAGCAGGCCAAGATGTACGACGTACAGCGCTATTTTGCCGAGGCGTTCGAGCTGGGCGCTCACCAGAAATCCCTGAAAGGGGCGCTGGAGCAACTGCAGATTGCGCCGGATGAAAACCGCGATTTTCATAACGCCGTGAACGACGCGTATTATACCGCGCTGGTGCTGCAAAAGCTGCCCGACCCCACCAAGGTGCTAAGCCACGAGCAGACGGCGCGTAAGCTCTGCCATACGCCGAGGCGCACGCGTTTCCGCGTTACGCGCACGGTGCGCACGGTGGCCGAAGGGCTGGCCGGCGCGGACGTGCAAACGCCGGAATGCCCCACCTGCAAAAAGCCCACGCAGCTGCAAACGGAGCTGACCCCGCAGGCTCCGGGCAAATACGTGGCGCTGAGCAAATGCCCGCAGCACGGGCAGCTGTTCATCCGTGTGCGCTTTTCCCTGCTGCCGGACGGACAAAAAGGTATGTACCTGAGCGTAACGCCCGCCAACCGGCAGGCGCGCGCCTACGTGCACACCAAGGTGCTCCAAGACCAGTACAGGCAAAAGCACGGCGAACCTATCGACCCGGAAGATTTAAGCCACGTGAGCAGCAGCAACATGCCTTTCGATGACGCATGACCCGCCCGCGCGACAACCCGAACCCAAACGGAGGCATCGTATGAACCCATCTCCGGACCCCGGCACCGCGCAAACCATCCGCGTCGAATGCGGCGGCAAGGCAGCTGATTTTCCCCGCGGCGTGGATGTGCTGACCGTGCTGCGTTCGTTTTACGGCGACGACAAGCCCGATTTTCTATGCGCTTTGTGTGGCGGCGTTTGCCTGGAACTCAACGAGCCGCTTACGGAAAATTGCGAAATCGCCGGCCTTACCTACCGCGACGAGGAAGGCCGCCGTGTATACGAACGCTCGCTTCGTTTTCTGCTGTTGATGAGCCTATACCGCCTGTACCCCGAAAAGCGCGTGCGTATTCTCAATTCCGTAGGTTACGGCCTGTACCTGCGTGTGCTCGGCGAGGAAATGAGCCGCGAGATGGTAGCCGCTGTGGAAAGCGAGATCCGCCGAAGCGTTGA
>JADGQP010000031.1 GCA_017881705.1 Christensenellaceae bacterium | reverse complement strand
CGGCGGCTGACCTCCAGCTTGCTTTCGCCCGGGCCGCGGGTACCGATGCCGCCCGCTAAGCGGCTCAGCACCAGACCCTGACCCAACAGCCGCTGAGAACGGTATTTTAACTGCGCCATTTCCACCTGCAGCTTGCCCTCGTGCGTGATGGCGCGTGCGGCGAAGATATCCAAAATCAAGGTGGTACGGTCGATCACTTTCAGGCGCAGCACTTCTTCCAGGTTTTTTTGCATCACGCCGGTAAGTTCTTCATCAAAAATTATCACGTCGGCATCCAGCGTCTGTGCCTTTAGCGAAAGCTCCTCCGCCTTGCCCTTGCCGATGCAGTAGACATTATCGGGTTTAGCGCGTTTTTGCAGCATGGTAAACACCGTGCGGGCGCCTGCCGTTTGTGCGAGCGCCTGAAGCTCCACAAGCGAATCCTCGCTTTCGATGCCCACCAGAATTGCCTTTTCGGTTTCCGGCTCGGTCGCAGGCTCAATGATGAGCAGCTGCGAATCCACCTCGCGGATCTTGTCCATCCAAGCGTCGTCGGGCAGACGGCGCGCGTCGATCAGGCCGGTGCGTTCCGTTTCCCCAGGCTGATCCGGGCGTAAAAAGGCGCACTCGCAGGTGGTCGGGCGGCCCTGCGCATCCGCACCGACAGCGCACACCGCGTCAAAGCGCATCGAGAGCAGGGCGCTGATATCCACGTCGCTCAATTCGCCGGAACTGCGCGGGTGGGTATGAACGCAGCGAACCATGGAAAGCCTGCGCGCGCTGCGGCGCAGACGGATATCAGGCAGATCGATCTGATCCGAATGCCCCACCAGCACATCCGCAACTTCGCCGTCGCGCGTAAGATACACGGCGATTTCACGGTTGAGGAAAGCAGAATAGCCGCAGAGCTGCGTAAGCAGCTCCTGCGGCATAAACTGGTCTGTGGACAGCTGCAAGTCGTATAGGGCTTTCAGCTCCGTGAGTATGGTGTTTCGGATCCCTTCGGTATTCCCGTGAAGTTCGGGCATACGTACAGATTCCTTTCTGGCGAGGACATCGGTTTACTCGCCTTGCGGATGTTTTTTATGGTAATCTTCCAGCGCGGCGTGGATGGCTTCCTCAGCCAACAGCGAGCAATGGATTTTCACGGCCGGCAGACCGTCCAGCGCTTCCGCGACCGCTTTGTTGGTCAGCTGTAGCGCTTCCTCCACGGATTTGCCTTTGACCATTTCGGTGGCCATGCTGCTGGTTGCGACGGCCGCGCAACAACCAAAGGTTTTAAACTTCACATCGGTGATGATGTTGTTTTCCACCTTAATGTCCATTTTCATGATATCGCCGCACCTGGCGTTGCCCACGGTGCCGGTGCCGGACGCGTCGGCGATTTCGCCGACGTTGCGGGGATGTTCAAAATGATCCATAACCTTTTCCGAATACATGGATAAGCCCTCCTTGCAGGTAAATGATATAGTGAAGTCGGATAACGGGGGAACGTCGGTTAGAAAGTTGCGCTCAGGCGAAGCAAGCCGGCCGGGTCAGCGGGCTCATGGCGCGCAGATCCTTCACGACGTCGGGAAGCACTTTGAGAACATATTGCACGTCCTCTTCGGTGTTGCCTATGCCTAGCGACAGGCGCAGGCTGCCGTGCGCGATCTCGTGCGGGAGGCCGATGGCCAGCAGCACGTGGGACGGGTCGAGGCTGCCGCTGGTGCAAGCCGAGCCGCTGGAACCTTCCACGCCCAGCAGATCCAACCGCATCAGCAGGGATTCGCCTTCGATGTAACGTACGCTTACGTTTACGTTGCCGGGCAGGCGATGGGCATGGTCGCCGTTCAGGCGCACGTCCGGAATCTCCGCGAGAATACCGTTAATCAGCTCGTCACGCAGCTTGGTGAGTTTTACGGTGTACTCCGGCAGTTCCGCAACGGCGATTTCAATGGCTTTACCCAGCCCGACGATGGAGGCGAGGTTTTCGGTGCCCGCGCGAAGGTTACGCTCCTGCGCGCCGCCGAAGATGAGATTGTTCATCCGTACGCCTTTGCGTATGTACAGCGCGCCCACACCCTTGGGGCCGTGGAACTTGTGCGCGGAAAGCGAGAGCAGATCCACGTTAAGCGCGTTCACGTCGATGGGGATCGCGCCTACGGCCTGTACCGCGTCGGTGTGGAACAGAACGCCCGCGGCTTTGGCGATTTTGCCGATTTCGGCGATGGGTTCGAGTGTGCCTATTTCGTTGTTGGCCGCCATAATGCTGATGAGCACCGTATCGTCCGCGATGGCGTTTTTCACGTCCTGCGGATTCACCAGGCCGCCTTCGTCCACCGGCAGGTAGGTAATCCGGTAGCCGCGATACTTCTCCAGATATTCGCAGGTATGCAGCACCGCGTGATGCTCTATGGAGCTGGTGATGATGTGCTTGCCTTTTTTCTCCAGCATTTCGGCTGCAGAACGTATGGCCCAGTTATCGCTTTCGCTGCCGCCCGCCGTAAAGTAAATCTCCTGAGGTTGGGCGCCAAGCGCCGCGGCTACCTGCTTGCGCGCGGCTTCCACGGCGCGCTTTGCGTCGCGGCCCACGCTGTGGATGGAGCTGGGGTTTCCGTAGTGCTCCGAAAAATAGGGGAGCATAACGTCGAGTACTTCCTTGCGAACCGCCGTAGTCGCTGCGTTGTCCATATAGATGATCTTCTTATTCTCCGCCATGTTGGATAGCCTCGCATTCATCCGGCACCCTGAGCATATCGCTCAGTTTGATGCCAGACAGTTCTTGGTTGATGGAATCGGTAAGCTTTTGCCACACGCGCCGTACCGGGCATTGGCAGGAACGGTCGCACGTTTTTTCATCGGTCATGCACTCGCTCAGTTCCAGCGGCCCCTCCATTGCGTCGATCACGTCGAGCACGGAGATTTCCGCCGGATCCCGGGCGATCTGGTAGCCGCCCTGCGAACCGCGCACCGTGCCCACAAGCCCCGCCCTGCGCAGGTTGCCCAGCAGCTGCTCCAGATATTGCTTGGGGACCCCGATGGAAGCGATGCTTTGCAGGCTTTTCGGTCCTTCGTCCTTGTGGATGGCGAGGTAATACATGGCGTAAAGCCCGTATTGGCCGCGTGTTGAAAGCTTCATCCGATTTCCCTTCCGGATATCCGACTAATTTAATCGGGTATCATGCATATCTTAGCATGCTTGGTTTAGGTTGTCAACTATCCCTAATAAAAAAATGTTCCAAAAACCGGCGCGTGAAACTTGTTCGCACACCGGCTTTTTTCTTCGGGCGGAAACGAAGGGGATACGCAGCTTTCGGGATGGAGGAAGGGAGCTTATTTCAGGTAAGCCATTTCATCAGGTCGGCACGCACGTTTCCCGCCGCGTCCACCATAACTTTTGCATAGGCGATGTTGCCGCTCAGACGGTTGCATACCGCGCCCGGGTTGATGAGGTACACATTGTGCGTATACTCCAGCAGCGACCTGTGCGTATGCCCGAAAAAAACCACCTGCGCACCGTAGGAGTGAGCCGCGCAAAGCAGCGCTTCATATTGGGTCTTTACATCGTACTGGTGCCCGTGCGTGACCATCATCCGCACGCCGCCCGCCTCGAAAAGCTCCAGCGTGGGATACTGGAACGTGCTGAAATCGCAGTTGCCCCGTACACCATAAACACGTACGTTCGGGTTGGCGTCCCGCAGGATCGGCTCCACCGCTTCCAGGTCGCGCACACCGTCGCCGCAGTGCACGCAAATGTCCACGGGCGCGCCGCGCAGCGCCGATTCCACGGCGTCGCGCAAATAGCCGATATTCCCGTGGCTGTCGCTCAGGGCGATGATCTTCACGCTCAGAATACCTCCAAAAGAACGGCGCGCATTTTTTCAGCAGCGCGCGCGCGGTGGCTCACGCGGTTTTTCGCCGCGTCGCCCATTTCCGCGAAAGTTTTGCCGTTTTCGTATAAAAACAGCGGGTCGTAGCCGAAGCCGTTCTGTCCGCGTTCCTCGTTAAGCAGCGTGCCCTCGCACTCGCCCGTAATCGTGCGTGTTTCGCCGCCCGGCAGCGCCAACGCCATGGCACAGACGAACCTGCACCGTCGGTCGGCAACTCCCTGCATGTTAGCCAGCAACAAACGGTTGTTGGCCTCGCTGTCGCCGTGGCTGCCCGCGTAACGCGCGCTGAGCACGCCCGGCGCACCGGAAAGCGCGTCTACCGTGAGGCCGCTGTCGTCCGCCAGGGCGGGCAGGCCGGTTGCCCTTGCGACCGCTTCGGCCTTGATGGCCGCGTTTTGCACAAATGTATCGCCGTTTTCGTCGATTTCCGAATCAAAGCCCACATCGCGCATGGAAACCAGCTCGCATACGCCGCCCAGGATCGCCCGAAGTTCTTTCATTTTGTGCGCATTATCTGTGGCGACCGCCAGCCTGGGCAAGGGTAACAGTAATTCACCACGGCCTGCCAGCGCCTGCCGCTGCGCGCGCATCAACCCGCGCACGCCTGCGCGGCCGCAGGTAAGCAGCGTTTCCAGCTCGCGCGCGGTGAACGCCCGACCCTCGCCCGTGCCCTGCAGTTCAATAAACTCGCCGCGATGGTTAAGCACCAGGTTCATATCTGTTTGAGCGCCGCTGTCCTCCGTATAGCACAGATCCAGAAGCGCCTGATCGTTCACGATCCCAGCGCTGATGGCGGCCACCTGCCCGATGATCGGGTTTTCGGAAAGCAACCCTTGTTTCATCAGCTTTTGCACGGCGGCCACAAGCGCCACGTACGCGCCTGTGATGGACGCGGTGCGTGTGCCGCCGTCGGCCTGCAGCACGTCGCAGTCCAGCGTAACGGTGCGATCACCCAGCTTCTCCATGTCTACTGCCTGACGGAGGGACCGGCCGATCAAACGTTGGATTTCAACGCTTCGCCCGTCCTTTTTCACGCCGTCGCGGGGTTTTCGCTTGCCGGTGGAGGCAGGCAGCATGGCGTATTCAGCCGTAACCCAACCGCGGCCCGTTCCGCGCAGAAAAGGAGGAGCGCCGTCCTCGACGCTTGCGGTGCAAATAACCTTCGTGTCTCCTGTGGAGATCAGGCAACTGCCGTCCGCGGTTTTCATATAATCAGGCTCAATCACACAAGGGCGTGCCTGCATGGGCGCGCGGCCGTCGATACGGGGCATAAAAGCACAACCT
>JADGQP010000030.1 GCA_017881705.1 Christensenellaceae bacterium | reverse complement strand
CGTGTTGGTGACCACGCCACAGGAATTGGTAGGCATGATCGTTACAAAGGCCATCAAGATGATTGATATGATGAACATTCCCACCTTGGGCATCGTGGAAAACATGAGCTACGTACAATGCCCCGACTGCCAAAAGAAAATCGAGGTTTTTGGCGAAAGCCATGTGGAAACAATCGCCCAGGCCTACCACATCCCCCATTTTGCGCGCTTGCCCATGGATCCCAAGCTCAGTTCCGCCTGCGACCGGGGGTTGGTGGAGTTGTTCCAGGGCGACTGGCTGGACAGCCTCGCGGAGGCCATTTTGGAACTGAAACCCCGGCAGCAGGCGTGAGGCCGAATATGAGCGAAGAAAACAAGACACAAAAGGCGCTCGATTACTTTAACCACGGTTATAGCTGCGCGCAAGCCGTATTTACCGCGTTCCACGAGGAAATGGGGCTTACCGAAACCCAGGCGCTGAAGCTCAGCTGCTCGATGGGCGGGGGCATAAGCGGCCTCAGGGAAATCTGCGGCGCGTTCACAGGCCTGTGTATGGCGCTGGGCGCGTTGAAAGGCTACGCGTCACCGGACGATCAACAAGCCAAGGAGCGCCATTACGCCATGATCCAGGAAAAGGCCGCGCGCTTTCATGCGGAGTACGGAACGCTGATCTGCCGCGATCTGCTTGCGCAGCAAGGCATCGCGGCCACACCGAAGCCCGCCGTTCGCACCGCGGAATATTACCGGGACCGCCCCTGTTCGAAATACGTGGAAACCTGCGCGCGTATGGTGCAGGAAGAACTGGCAAAGTAAAAAAAGAGGCCGTCCGAGTTTTTCGGAGGCCTCTTTTATTGTACCGTTCTCGCGCGTGTCAGGGTGCCTCGTCGTTGGCATCGCATTCGCAGGGGTCGGTATGGTATTCCCGGTCGCCCAGGTTCCCATCCTGCCAATGTCGGCGGCACAGGCTGGTATAGCTTTCGCTGCCGCCCAGCACAATCTGTTCACCGGTTTTGATTACTTTCCCGTCCACGATGCGGGCGTTGAAGGTCGCCTTCTTTCCGCACCAGCAAATCGTTTTCACTTCTTCGATGGTGTCCGCCCAGGCCATCAGCCACAGGCTTCCCTCGAAAAAATTACCCCGGAAGTCTGCACGCAGGCCGTAGGCGATCACGGGTATATTTAAATCGTCCACCAGGTGCACCAGGTATTCCACCTGCACTTTGGTCAGAAACTGTGCCTCGTCCACAATAACACAATCATACTGCGTTACATCCATGGTTTCCAGATCTTCCACAAAGTTACACTCACATTCCAGCCCGCACCTGGAAGCGACCAGGTTGGCCCCATCGCGGCGGTCCAGCCTGGGTTTGAGCATCAACACTTTCTGATTGCGCTCCAGGTAATTATGCCGCACCATAATCGCGTTTGCCGTTTTACTGGAGCCCATCGCTCCATAGCGGAAATACAGTTTTGCCACGCCGACGCCCTCCCGAAGGATACTTTGCTGCTGGTAGCATAGCACAGCCGCCCGTTTCTGTAAAGCCATACACATGAGTAGAGCCGCCCGAACCCGGGCGGCTTTGCCTGTCAAAAATGTGGACTTCGCCACTTTTTTGAGTTTCGGGTATTGTTTGCGGCCATGCCGCAAACTCCCCGCCCGACCGGCAAAGCCGGTCGATACGAACGGCAATCAGAGGGCCACGGCCCTCCGAACCCTCCTGAAATCAGGCTTCTTTGACAGTCTGAGCTGCCCGGGTTCGGGTGGCTCCCGCTACTCCGTTTATCGTTTGCCCATCAGGCGAGCGCCGCTGACCATATCAGTCAGCCGATTGGCCGTGATGTTTGCTTCGCCCGGCTGGGTAAGCCGCCTCACAAATGCTTCCGACGCCTCCCGCGTCGGCAGCAGCAGCTCGATTTCAAAGCGCGCTTTTTTCCCTTCCAACGTAACATTCGCGGTATATTCCGTGGCGCTGTGTCCGGTGATGGCTTCCGGCGATAAGGGTTCGCTTTCGGTGTCCACGGGCAGGTTTACCGCTTGCTCCGCCAGCTCGTACAGGTAGGTGGTCACACGGGCGGCGTGAATCGGAAAGCGGTGCAGGGTTCGGGAGGCCAACGCGCGGCTATGTGTTTCCATATGCAGCCGAACCGTGGGCAAGTCGCCCTCGTACACCGAAAGATTCAGGCGAAAATCGTTCGCACGGGCAATTTCGTAGGTCGCCCGCACCTGTTGGTGGCGGACGATACGCGTGCGAAACTCGGGCGCGGAAAGGGCGATGCGCGTGCGGATATCCCCCGGCAGGCGCGCGCCGAAAAGCGCCAGCGCTTCGCGGCCGCGATCGGTTAAAATCAACTGTTCCGTCAGGGAGCCGCCACCGGTTTCCACCTCACCCGCGGCAAGCAGTTTATGCAGGCACAGGCGCATGGATACGTAATCCATCAGCTCCTGCTCAGCCGCAAACGTCCACAGCTGCGTCGGGGTTACGCTGTCCAGCGCATCCACGCACAACAACAGCCGCAGCATGTTTTCTGTTTCGGAAACCTTTCGGGGCGGTGAATTTATCGGCATAAACCCTCCCTGTACGAATTCAATTTATGAATGCGAAAGGGCTTGCGAGGGATTTTTACAATAGGGCGCGGAGCGGAAACGAAGACGTAGCTGGGCTACGTTAAGATTTCGCGACAACGCCATATCGTAAAAACCCGCGAGACCGATGCGTTCCTATTTCGAATTCGTACTATACGGCAACGGGGCAAAGCGTCGCTTTGCCCCGAACATGACCCGCAAGGGGCCTTATTTGCTGTTGATAGTGCCCGCATCCGTGCGGGCAGAGCTCATTAAGCCATAAACGGCTTAATATCGCTGAGGAGATCCTCGCAGGAATCGCTGTAAATCTCCATCGTGATGGGCTTGCTCAGGTCCAGGCTGAAGATGCCCAGGATCGACTTCGCATCGACCACATGGCGGCCGGCGCGCAGATCCACATCGTAGGGATAACGGTTGACGATGTTGACGAAGGACTTCACATTCTCAGCCAGGCTTAATTTGATATTAACAGACTTCATAGCAGAAAGCCTCCTTCCAGATCAGGTTACGGCTTGATTATACCGTAATTTCCTTAGAATTGCAAGGAAGCGAACTTTAAAAAGGCCCGGATTCCGTAAAAACGTTTGTTTTCGTCCTTTTAGACAGAAAAACGGGAAAAAATGATTCTGTTTGCACAAAGAAATGGTCGGTTTTCAAACACAAATCATGTTTCTTGTGGTTGGAAAACAGGCAGATACGCCAAGTCTGCAGCCTGCATCGCTCTGCAAGGCGATTCGCAGGCAAGCTCAGATACGGCATGTTTATAAACTGAGCTTTACCACATCGGCAACGCAACTGCGAAGATGGCCACACCGCCGAAAACCCAACGCCTCAGCAAGCCGGACGTATTAAAAACGGAGAGCCTCAGCTCTCCGATCAGACCGTTTGGGCAGCTTATGAAAAGAACGGTGAATCCTGGCAGAGAACTTATAACGACTGATTATTTACCGTCCTTGATAAGCCTGCGCACGTCGTCCAAAAGGCTGGCCAGGCTTGGCGATTGCTTAATCGATTCCTCCACCTTGTCGATGGAGCTCATCACGGTGGTGTAGTGCCTGCCGCCGAAAGCGTCGCCGATTTTAGTAAGGCTCAGGCCCAGCATCTCACGCGTAAGGTACATGGCGATCTGGCGGGGCACTGTTACCTCATGGTTGCGGCGCGGGCTTTTCAGGTCATCTATCGTAATGCCGTAATAGGTAGCCACCGCTTCCTGAATGCCATCGGCTGTAACCCGGCGGGATTCGCTGTGGTTAAACAGCTCGCGCAGGGCTTCGCGTGCAAGCTGCATATCAATCTGGCGGCGCGTGAGCGAGCTGTACGCGGTCAGGCGGGTCAGCGAGCCTTCCAATTCGCGCACGTTGGTATCCACCTTTTCGGCGATCAGGGAAAGAATATCGTCGCCGATGAGCAGATGGTCGTACTCCGACTTCTTGCGAAGAATCGCCAGCCGGGTTTCAAAATCGGGACGCTGAATATCTGCCAGCAACCCGCCTTCAAAGCGGCTGCACAGACGTTCTTCCAGTTTATTAATCTCCTTGGGCGGGCGGTCGGACGTAACCACGATTTGTTTACCAGCCTCGCGCAGGTGGTTGAAGGTGTGGAAAAACTCTTCCTCCGTGCTGTGCTTGCCCGCGATAAACTGAATATCGTCCACCATCAGCAGATCCACCGTGCGGAAACGGTCGCGGAACTGCTGGTTGGTATTGTTTTGCATGGCCATGATCAGCTGGTTGGTAAAATCCTCGCTGGTAATGTAGAGGATTTTCATTTCGGGGTACAGCTCGTGCGCATAGTGGCCGATGGCGTGCATCAGGTGCGTTTTGCCCAGGCCCACGCCCCCGTAAATAAACAACGGGTTATACGCTTTGGCAGGCACCTCCGCCACGGCAAGGGACACGGCGTGCGCAAAACGGTTGCCGGCGCCGACCACGAAGGTGTCAAAGGTGTATTTGGGGTTAAGCAGGCAGGGGTTCACATCCGCCTGTTTGGCTTCCAGCTCGGTTTTGCGGGTCAGCAGTTCGTCGTGGTTGAGAATCTCCACGGTCAGCGCGCGGCCAGCCGCCGTAGCGACCGCGTTTTGGATTTGCGTTGGATAACGATCCACGCCAAAATCCCGCATCAGCGCGTTTACGCACTCCAGAAGAAAGCTGTTGTCAATGACAGCATAAGGTTTGAGCGCGGATTTGATCCACGTTTCGTAAGAAACGTTATTCATATCCTCTTTCAAAATCTTGCAGGCATTGCTCCAAATTTCTTCCGCGTTCAGCAATTTCGTCAACCTTTCCATACCATGAATAATATACAATTACAGGGCGACCGGTGATCGTTGCACTGGTTGACCGAAGGATCTGCCGCAATTGTGGAAAACCTGGCATGTGGATTTTTACGGTAATATTTCATGTCGGGCTTTATCATAACAGAATCAACGCTGTTTGACAAGCACTCCGAAAGGCGCTTGAAATGTATACCCAAACGAATGTTGAAAACTCGCCCTACCATCCGTAGTGGTGTGGAAAACTATGTCCCCAAGCAATCGTTTTCGAAAGCTGCAGGGTATGAATAGGAGGGTTTATTTTGCTCTATTATTGCATAATTATACAGTTGTTGTGAGTATAACTTTTTTATGAAATATCAACGTGCGGCGTTGCAACGGTTTTAGGCTTTCCGCCTTGAGTTTGTGTTGAAATTGTAAAAAAGGAAAAGGGAAACGTAACGGAATTGTAGAATGATAGGTCGATAAGGTATCATCGGTGAACCCTTTTCAAACCAACCGAAGCGCCGGAGGGAAATAACGTGGCCATTCCTGTAGATGTAAAGGATGTGGAACGGGTTCTTCGACCATGGCTGGGGACTATGCTGCTTTCCTCCTCTGCCCTCTCGCAGGACGTCGCGCGTACGGTGATGGATTACGCACCCTACCGCCAGACGTTTCAGGAGTTGAAAGCTGCATTAGATCACGACCTGCTAACGGGCGTTAACCGCTTAACGGGCGGCAGCATGTGCGTGGTTCTGGACGATTACAGCACCCGCCGCCTGTTGCTTAAAGATATGGACTGGATGGCGGACGACCTGATGGGTCTGGTGTTCGACAGCCTTTCCACCTTTTCCGCTAATTTTACGAAGTTGAACGATTATGCCCTGCATGAAGAAAGCCTGGCGGCCATGCGCGTGCTTTACCAGAAATACCATGATTTTTTTTCAAAGGACCAATATGAGTTTCTCATTACGATGATTCGTAAAATCTATCCGGAGCAACGGTATGCCTCGTGGCTTGCCGAAGCGGACATCCAGTAGAATTTGCTCTCGGCACGGCGCCGCGGGCATATAAAAAGCGGGGCTAAACGCCCCGCTTCTATATATCATCCAGCCGTCAGCTGCCCGCGGCTTCTTTGAGCAATTTCATGGTTTGGGCGCCGGCGTATCCGTCTCCCTTAAGGCCCTTCGCCCATTGGAACCGTTTTACGGCAATCAGCGTCAGCTCGCCAAATTTGCCATCAATGGAACCTTTGAAGTACCCAACCTTTTTAAGCAGTCTTTCAAGGGCTTTTACTTTGTCCCCCTGCAGACCGTAATATAAGGTGCCCTTGCTGGCCGTCAGGCCGTGCGCCTTTTTACTGTCGATGAAGTTCGCCGCTGCCAAACCGTCGTACAGGGCGGTAAGAGTCACATTGCCGGCTTTGCCGTCGGCGGAAACACCAATCGCCTTCTGGTATTTTGCCACCGCGGTATACGTGCTTTTCCCGTATTTACCGTCCACCGTTCCCGTATAATACCCCTTGGATTTCAGCGCCTTTTGCAGCGTTTTCACCTGCGTGCTTTCCGAACCGTAGGGAATCGTGCTGTACGCCAGTGCGGAGAAGCACACGCTCAGCACCAGTGCCATTGCAACCAGTGCGGAGAGAATCCGCAAGCTCTTCTGTTTCATATCGGCTAACCTCCTTATAGATCATTCACCGGACAGGCTGGCAAAACGAAACCGTTTCGTTTTAACACATCCGCCTTGGCGAGTGCCTTTGGCGGTAACTATCCAAAAAGTAGACGTTTTAAGCATGGTCGTTTGTTCCCCTTTTAATTATTAAAAAAGTAAGAATATTCGGAAAAGGCAAAAAAGCTTATCTTGATTGCTCTTTTCACATGTTTGGATAGGTTTCGTAATCTATTCCGGCGCTTAAATGGCTTACAACGCAACAATATAGCAATATATAACCTATATTCTTTATAAATACAAAGCCGTCGCTGTGCGCGCCATCCGCTTTCGCACTCATTGTACGCGGCAGAACATTCGTGCTATAATCCAAAGGAAACGGAGGAGAGTCCATGGAACAGCTTACGGCGACTGTGCTGGATACGACCTTTCGCAACGCGGATAACGGCTATACCGTGCTGCGCGTCGCCGCGGGCAGGGGGCAGCATACGGTGGTGGGCTCCATGCCGGAGCTTTCTTCCGGGGAAAGCGTGACCTTTCAGGGCGAATGGTCCGAGCACCCCGTATACGGTCGGCAGTTCAACGTTAAAACCTGCACAATCGCCCCGCCGGATTCCCTTTCTTCGGTGGAAAAATACCTGGGCTCAGGCCTCATCCGCGGCATCGGCCCCGCGACAGCCAAGTTGATCGTTCGCGAGTTCGGCATGGACGCGTTAAGCATATTGGACGAACACCCGGAGCGACTTACAGAGGTAAGCGGCATCGGCCCCAAAAAGGCTCAGATGATTCTGGAGAGTTACGGCCAACAGGTAAGCGCGCGCCGCGTAATGCTGTTTTTACAAAACTACGGGCTAAGCCCCAACCTGGCCACGAAGATCGCCAAGTATTATGGGGAGTCGGCCGTGGAGTTGATACGGCAAAACCCCTACCGGCTGGTTACGGACATCGACGGCGTAGGCTTTTTAACCGCGGACCGGATCGCCCTTTCCATGGGCGTGGACCCGCAAAGCGAGTTTCGGGTGCGCTCGGCGTTGTATTACCTGCTAAGCGACGCGGCCGCCTCCGGCGGGCATACCTACCTGCCCAGGACGATTTTAACCCAAAACGCCGTGCGAATGCTGCGCGTGGATGAAACCCTGGTGGAAACCCAGTTAACCCAGGCGCTGCTCACCCGTATGATCGTATCCTTCCGTATGCCCAGCCAGGAAGAGGACGGCCTGTGCCTTCCTTTCTATTTTCAGGCGGAGAGCGAGATTGCCCAGCGTTTACATTACCTGATGGAAGCGCGTCCCTATAAAAAAGTAACGGGTTTGCCATCGCGCATCGCGGCGCTGGAGAAAGAGCTGGATCTGCGCCTGAGTTCCATGCAGCGCCAGGCGGTACAAAGCGCGGTGGAAGAAGGCGTGCTGATTATCACCGGCGGCCCGGGCACCGGTAAAACCACCATTATCCGCTGTATCCTGCGGCTTTTGAAGGACGACAACAATATACTGCTGTGCGCGCCTACCGGTCGCGCCGCCAAACGCATGACCGAGGCGACGGGCGAGGAAGCCAAGACCATCCACCGGATGCTGGAATACGGCGGCGAGGAAAACGTGTTTGCGCGCGATGAGAACTGCCCGCTGGAAACGGATTGCCTGATTGTGGACGAGATGAGCATGGTGGACGTGGCGCTGATGCGCGGGCTGCTGCGCGCGGTGCTGCCGGGCACGCGGCTGATCCTGGTGGGCGATGCCGACCAGCTGCCAAGCGTGGGCGCGGGCAACGTGCTGCGCGATCTGTTGCAAAGCGAAGTGGTGCCCAGCGTGCGCCTGACCGCTATTTTTCGTCAGGACGAAAGCAGTATGATCGTGCTGAACGCGCACCGTATCAACGACGGGGAAATGCCCGCCCTCAACTCCAAAGGCGCGGATTTTTTCTTTGAGCGGCGTACCACCCAGGGCGAGGCGGCGCAAACCATTTGCGATCTGTTACAAACGCGCCTGCCTAAATACCTGGGCTTTCCGGAAAACGAATGGCGTCGGGAGGCCGCGCGCGCTATACAGGTGCTCAGCCCCACCAAAAAAGGAGATTGCGGCAGTTACAGCCTGAACCGGTTGCTGCAGACTGCCCTGAACCCCGAGCGTCCTGGGTTGGATACGATTACTCACGGGGACGTCGAGTTTCGCGTGGGCGATAAGGTGATCCAGACGAAAAACGATTACCAGCTGACTTTCACCCGTGCCACGCCTACGGGCACG
>JADGQP010000029.1 GCA_017881705.1 Christensenellaceae bacterium | reverse complement strand
TATTGGCAGTTTTCCAGACGCGACTTGCGTATCTAAGCTGAGGGTATTTGCGGGTTATCTGCTGCGGAACGGTTTCCCGTTCACAACCTGCGCATATAAAACGCTGCGTTTATAACGTAAGCTCGAAAACGCGCGCGGTAAGCGGCGCGAGTGTCACCGTAATTGCGTCGCCCGTGCAGGCAAGGG
Source organism: Christensenellaceae bacterium (assembly GCA_017881705.1). Taxonomy (GTDB): domain Bacteria; phylum Bacillota; class Clostridia; order Christensenellales; family Aristaeellaceae; genus CAXXOK01. The sequence continues at coordinate 17,442 of JADGQP010000029.1, read as the reverse complement.
GCACGGGGCGCTCCAGCGGGTACAGGCAGCGCGCCGCTTTTACGACCCGCCCGGGAAGCGGCAGGGTAACTTCGTTATTTTCCCCATGCACATGCCACACCGCCAGGTAGAGCGTATCGCCGCAATCCATGCCCAGGGCGAGAAACGGCGAGGTCATGCTGCCCAGACCAAGCGGCCAGAAGGGCAAGCCGGTTTTGGTACGTTCGCAGATCGCCTTATGGCAGGCCAGCCCTTCCCGTACCAGCGCCTGACGCTCGGCAGAAAGCCTGGGCAGAAAGCCGCTTTGGTGTACGCGCAGCAGCATGGCGTTGACCATGTTGAAAATCGTTTCCTCCGCGTCCCCGTCCGGCAGGGGGTAACTCCATATAGCGGCCTGCTCCGGCGTTACGGCCGTGGGGCAGTTGCAGGCGATGGCTGCCATTTTGCGGTAGTCCGTCTGGTCGGTTACCGATTGGATACTCAGGCGCGACAACAGCGAATATTCCATGCGCATACCGCCACTGCCGCAGTTTTCGATCACCAGCCCGGGGTAACGCGCCAGCACGCCATCCAGCCAGGCCAGGTAGGCGCGCGTGTGCGAAAGCAGGCCCTCGCCCGCGTTTTCGGAGTGGTAATCGGTTCCCACGCCCGCGTTAATGTTGTAATCGATCTTCAGGTAGCCCACGCCGTAGTCCCTTACCAGCCGGTCGATCACCCCGTCCGCGTGGCGGATTACCTCGGGGTTGCGATAATCCAGCTGATAGCGGCTTCGGCAGATAATGGGCTTTCCGTGCCGCTGGAAAAACCATTCCGGCGGCACTTTCTTGGCCAGCGGGCACTGCGTGCCCATCACTTCCAGTTCCAACCACAGGCCCGGGATCATCCCGTGGGCGCGGATGGCGTCCATCACTTCCTCAATGCCCCCGGGGAAACGCGCGGCGCTGGGCAGCCATTCGCCCACGCCGTCCCACCAAAAGCCATCGGCATACCAACCGCAGTCCACGCAATAATATTGGCAGCCCGCCTGCGCCGCCGCCTCGATCAGCGGCAGTTCCTTCTGCGTGGTAGGTTCGCCCCAAAGGCAGTTCATATAATCATTGTAGATTACGCCAGGGTGTTCGTTGTCCGCGTTGGGGCGGCGGATGAGCCTGCGGTATTTCGTAAGCTCGCCAATCGCGGCCTCGAACGTTTCGCCAAACGCCAGCGCACAGGGCACGGACACGAACGTTTCTCCGGGTTTCAACAGTTTGGCAAACCCGTTTTCCTGCTGGGATGGGCCGGAAAGCGCAAGGTATAATTGCCCTTCAATCGCCGAAAGCTCCCAGTTCCAGGAACCGGCGGTTTCCATTTGCCACACCGTGGCGCGGCCCGTGGAAGCCTCCTCCAGCGCGCCCATAGGCAAGTGCTCGCCCGCGGGCCAGGTGCCGGTGGAGGCAAACGCCGCCCGTTTCATGGAAAAATGGTCGCCGCTTTGCTCAAAATAAGGCGCGCAGCCAAATTCCGACAACGGATAGCTCTGCCATTGCGCTTCGCCGTACCAGGTGCTGTGGGGAATGCGCAGCACAAAATCATCCGCCGCCAGCGGGGTTTGTTTTCGCATCAGCCCCGTGAGTCTGAAGGACGAAAGGTATTCCAACGGGTGCGTTTCCTCCGTTTCATCGCTTGCAAGCTCCACCCAGCTGCGCACGGCGCGTACGCCGGTATAAAACTGCAGGTGGCTTGTAACGGCAAGCCCCCGCCAGCGCTGGCAAAGTTCCAGTTTGGTACCCGCGGCGGTGCTGTAAAGCCGATGGCTCTTGTAGCGCAGCAGGCTCCCGGGCTGCGTGCCGGTATGTTTGGAACCGCCGTTATCATCCTGGTTCTGGCCGGATTCCTGCACCTCTATAAGCCGAAACCAACGGCTGTCCGCGGGCTCCGGCATTTCCCGGTCGGAAAGATTGAGCAGGCGCACGTCGCCTTCCTCCGTTACCAGCAGATCCAAATAAAGCCCGTTTTCGCGCAGAGTTACGCGCATCGCTTTCGCCCCTTCCCGCTCCCCGTGAGGAGCGCAACCCATTAATGACTGATAGCATAACGATATGCCAAAATCCGTCGCGCCGCAAGAGGGATTTTTCGCCTGAATACCCTCTGTTTTTATCGCCGTAAAAACCCGCGCCTGCGTTTAAAAAAAAGCGTCCGTTCCGAGGCGAGGGAGGTGGCGCGCTTGTGTTTTTATGATACAATACCCGCATAGGATATGCGATGAGGGTAGTTTTTTACCGCCCGACCACGCTAAAACAATTCGGATTTGATTTAAAGGAGAACCAGCTATGGCGAATATCACCGTAAACACCCGCCGCTCCGTCGGCACGATCAACCGCAACCTTTTCGGTCATTTTTCCGAGCATCTGGGCCGCTGTATCTACCAGGGGCTGTACGTGGGCGAAAATTCCCCCATTCCTAACGTTAACGGAATCCGCGCCGATGTGGCACAAGCGCTTAGGAACCTCCATATCCCCGTGCTGCGCTGGCCGGGCGGCTGCTTTGCCGATGAGTACCATTGGCGCGATGGCGTCGGGCCAAAAGCCGACCGCAAGCGGATGGTCAACACCCATTGGGGCTACGTGGTGGAGGATAATTCCTTTGGCACTCACGAGTTTTTGGAACTATGCCGCCAGCTTGGCTGCGAACCATACATAAATGGCAACCTCGGCAGCGGTACCGTGCGGGAAATGAGCGAGTGGGTGGAATACTTAAACAGCGACGGCGATTCTTCCGTGGTGCGCGAGCGTCGGCAAAACGGGCGCGAGGAACCTTTCAACGTTAAGTACTTCGGCGTGGGCAACGAAAACTGGGGCTGCGGCGGCAACATGCGCCCCGAATATTACGCCGACGAGTACCGCCGCTACCAAACCTATTGCCGCAACTACGGTGAAAATAAACTGTTCCGCATCGCCTGCGGGCCTTCGGACGTGGATTATCAATGGACGGAAGTGCTGATGAAGAACGCCGCTCGCTACATGGACGCGATCACCATGCACTACTATACCATTCTTGGGCCGGATTGGCAGCATAAAGGCAGCGCAACCGCGTTCACCGCGCAGGAGTTCTATACCACCCTGCGCAAGGCACTGGCGATTGAACCGATGATTTCCAAACATCTGCAGATCATGGATCGGTACGACCCGGAACACCGTGTGGGGCTGATCGTGGACGAGTGGGGCACTTGGCATAATGTGGAACCCGGCACGAACCCGGGCTTTTTGTACCAGCAAAATACCATGCGCGACGCGCTGGTGGCCGCGCTGACGCTTAACGCTTTCATCGCGCATTGCGATCGTGTGGTTATGGCCAATATCGCCCAGACCGTGAACGTGCTGCAGGCGGTTGTTCTGACCGAGGGCGATAAAATGGCGCTGACCCCCACCTACCATGTGTTCGACCTGTACCAGGCGCACCAGGACGCCGCGGCTGCCGATTGCTTTATACAGGGCGACATGGCGGCGGAGGGACTATGCCAGCTGCACGCCAGCGCATCCTTTAAAAACGGCGCGCTCACACTCACTGTGGCCAACGCTTCCGCGGACAAACCCGCGGAGGTTACCGTAGCGCTGGACGGGTTTACGGCGCGGGAGGTTTCCGCGCGCGTGCTCGTGGGCGCGATGGACGATTACAACGACTTTACGCATACGGCGGTGGCTCCCAAGGCGCTGGATAGCGTGAAAATCGCGGAGGGGCAGCTGCGCTTCACCCTGCCCGCCTGTTCCGTGGCGGAGCTGACCTGCCGATGATCTGCCGTCGCTGCCTGCTTGCTGAAATGGAAAGCGAAAAGCCCTTGTACGCGTTGCTGCGGGAATGGCTGGCCGCCCTTGCGCCGGAAGAAAAAGCCGCGTCGGAAACGTATGGGGCGCGGCTGGCGGTCTGCCGAAAATGCGAACAGCTAACCAACGGGATGTGCGCCCTGTGCGGCTGCTATGTGGAACTGCGCGCGGCCAAAACCTGTATGGGCTGCCCTTCGCCGAAGAATCGGTGGTAGCCGTTCGCCTTCTCTTCCATGTTGTCGGGCTTGAGAGGATTAAATTAAAAACAGTCGGGGGGTTAAAACCCTCCGGCTGTTTTCAGTTCGTCCGGCTGCGCCGGCGGGCAGGGCGTTTGCGGCTGTGCCGCAAACAGCGCCCGAAGATTAAAAATGGGGAAACCTGCAAGCATAACACGCGAAGTTATTTTTGCCCGCTGGCTTCCAACTTTTTATTCATCCGGTCCATCCACAGGGCAATCACCAAACCGGCGGCGAAACACAGCGCATAGATTAGCACGTCGCCTACGGAATGCACGTCGTTAAGCGGCAGAATCACCACCGTGGAAGCGATAGCCAGGCCCAGAATAGCGTGGGAAACGGCGGCATAACGGTTGTGCAGCAGCCATTCCATCCCGCGGGAAAGCAACAGCACGCACCCGATTAACCCGACGCCCATAGGCAGAAGCACCGGCATTGAAAGTGCCGATATGCCCGCCATCATCGGTTCCATCACGCCCATAAAGAAAAACAGGGACGAGGGGCTTAACCCAGGGGCGATAAAGCCCAAACCCCACAGTACCCCGCACAGCGCCCATACCCACACGGAGGGAACAAACTGCACCGTGCCGGAGCTTTTTACCCAAAGCAGAAATGCCAGCATTACCACCAGGGTAATCCCGCCGGCCCACAGGCTTCCGGCCGGTCGGCCTTCTTTGCCCGCGTCATTCCAAAGAGAAGGCATCGTGCCTACGATTAACCCGACAAACAACCACACGGCGGGCGTTTCCGCCTCGGTCAGCACCCATTGCAGCAGTTTAGAAATGCCCAGTACGCCAACGGCAAAGCCCAACAGGATCGGCACGAAATACCAAAAGTTCTTTTTCAGTTCCCGTATGGGATGCGCCAACAGCTCCATCACGGGGCGATAGATACCAAACACAACGCACAGCACACCGCCGCTGATACCCGGAAGGATGGCACCCGTACCGATCAACGCGCCTTTGAGCATGGAATACAACCAGCCGCCGCGGGGGCGGTTAGCCCCCGCGGTGGAATGAACCTCGTTTTGTTTCTTCATCGAATTAATGGATCAGCGAAGCGGCCACAAACAGCCCCGCCGACAGAGAGGACACCAGGGAAACCACGGTGATCTGCGTGTTGAGCGAAGGACCGGCGGTATCTTTGAACGGATCGCCAACGGTATCGCCGATGACGGCCGCCTTGTGCGCGTCGCTGCCCTTGCCGCCGAAGTTGCCGGACTCGATGAACTTCTTGGCGTTGTCCCACAGGCCACCCGCGTTGCTCATCAGCAGCGCCAGCAGCAGACCGGACACGATGTTGCCAGCCAGGTAGCCGCCCACCGCGTTCACGCCGCCCAGGAAGCCCACCGCCAGCGTAATCAATATGGCGGACAGGCCCGCGGGGATCAACTCACGGATGGCGCCCTTGGCGGCGATGTCGATGCACTTGCCGTATTCGGGCTTCACGCCTTCTTTGCCTTCGGCCAGGCCCGGGATTTCGCGGAACTGGCGATGAATCTCTTTAACCATGGTCTGCGCGTTGCGGTCCACGCCCAGGATGAGCATGGCGGAGAAGATCGCGGGTACCGCCGCGCCCACCAGAACGCCAAAGAACACAACGGGATCCATCAGGTTCAGGGTTACGGTTGCGCCGTAGCTTTGCACGGTTTCGATGAACGCGCCCAGCAAGGCGATTACGGTCAGGCCGGCGGCGCCGATGGCGAAGCCTTTGGTGATGGCCTTGGAGGTGTTGCCGGCGGAATCGAGCTTGTCGGTAATCTCCAGCACGTCGTCGCCCAAGCCGCCCATTTCAGCCAGGCCGCGGGCATTATCCACGATGGGGCCGTAAGCATCGTTGCTGATGATCATACCGACCACCGAGAGCATGCCCAGCGCCGCGATGGCGATACCCAGCATGGCGTAATCGTTATTCATGGTAGCGTAACGGATATCCAGCAGATGGGCCAGTTTATAGGAGAACAAAGCGGCCAGGCCGATACCCGTCATGGAAGGGAGGGTGCTCCATAGCCCGTAGCTGAAGCCGGAAAGGATGGTGAACGCGGGGCCGCTCTGGCAGGCGCGGGCAACTTTTTCTACAGGCTTCTTGTCGTCGCCGGTAAAGAACTCGCTCGTGAAGCCGATTACCACACCCGCTACCATGCCCAGCATCGCGCAGCCCCAGATTTCAATGGGGCAGCCGCCCAGCAGGCTCGCGGCCAGGGTGAACAGGGCAAAGATGCCGCAGGTTACGTAGGTGCCGCGGTTCAGCGCCCTGCCCGGGTCGCCGTTCGCGCCGATACGGGACAGTAGCACGCCTACGATAGAGGCCAGCAGACCCAGGGAACCGAACAGGAATACGAGATCTACGCGCTTTACGGCCACGCCGATAATCACGGCGGCGGCAATGGCAGCCACGTTGGAGTCAAACAGGTCCGCGCCCATGCCAGCGACATCGCCGACATTGTCGCCTACGTTATCCGCGATTACGGCGGGGTTGCGGGGATCGTCTTCCGGAATGCCCAGTTCCACTTTGCCAGCAAGGTCAGCGGATATATCGGCGGTTTTGGTGAAAATTCCGCCACCAGCTTTGGCGAACAGGGCCAGGGAGCTTGCGCCGAAGCTGAACGCCATAATCATTTCCTGGCTGCTGGTAAGCAGGTACAGTACCGCGGTGCCAAGCAGCGAGGTGGCGACGACTGCCATGCCCATGACGGCGCCACCGCGGAAACCGGCCATGAAAGCGGGCGCGATGCCCTTTTTCGCGGCGAAGGCGGACTTAACGTTGGCTACTGTGGAAATGCTGATGCCCACCACGCCCGCCGCGGCCGATAAGGTGGAGCCCAGGATATAGGCGACCATCATCAGCACGTTCTTGCCCATCCCCATCCCGCTCCAGACCGGGTTGGGGAACAAAAGCAGAATCACTACGGACACGCTGCCGCAGAAGATTGCCAGGGTTTTGTATTCGGTTTTAATGAACGTATACGCACCATCACGAATCAACTTACCGATGTCGTTCAGTTTTTCGTCTGTGCAGGGCAGAGCCTTGACCCAGCGGTAGAAGTACGCCGCTACCCCCATGGCAGCCACAGAAACCACAATAGAAACGATAACCCAGAACATACTACCCTCTCCTTTTATAAAATATATAATCTAAGGCACGGAAAGCCATCGCAGACAAGCGATGCCCGGGTGCCTTTAGCTCGTTGCCGGTGGCGCCTGATGAGGGTGCCCAATATAACACTGCGAAGCAAATCGCTTGTTTTTTAACCGATTTTTCCCTGCGAAGGTTGTTTTCCATGCGGTCGGCAGACAAAACAGCAGCCCCAGGAAAGGAAACGAAAAACGCGCGGTGATCCGATGGAGCGAAGGGAGCCGCAGGCTCGAGGGAAGCGCTGCCTCGTTGGTTGTACCCCCTGAGTAGGCCCAGTCAGCCGAGTGTAACGGCAGGTTCTCCTGTGGTGCGAACGGAGCGCTCGGCGTGAACCAGATGAAGGCAACTATAACCGCAAGCAGCAGAACCGACATGGCCAGGTGAAAAGCGACCCGGGCAAAGTTCCTGTTCATCACGTTACCTTCGTCCCTGCTTATCATTTTTCATCCGTTTTTTCGCCTAACCGCCATTGGTTCCGGCGTGTAGAAAACGACCGTCGAACTTGCTGCCGGCCGGAAACCAGGGTCATGAGCCTCTGAAAAATATCAGTCGCAATCTTTCCCACTTTTTATTTCACCATATTCTTTAATTCTCCTTCTAAAACGGATGCTAAATATGAAATTCATCTAAATTTAACAAATTTTCTTTTCCCGAAGATTATATTTTTAGGGCGAAGAGTGTCAGTAATCAAGGCATTAAAAGCCTTTTCACACGTTTCCCCTTGCGTGCGGTTTGGAGGCCAACTTAAAAACTTTACCTTCTCTTAACATCCGACTTATGATAAAATAAAAATTGGCTCGCACCGAAAAATGGCGCTGGCCGTTTGCCGTCAGCAGACTATAAAGGATGTGGCCGGATGTGAACGATTTTTCTTTTATTTGGTTCCTGCATCAGATTTTGGCTAACCCAGCATTATTAATCACCGTTATTCTCACCCTGGGCGTCATTTTTGTAAACGGTTGGACCGACGCGCCCAACGCCATTGCCACCTGCGTGGCTACCCGCGCCATGCCGCCCCGGGCGGCGGTAATGATGGCCGCTGTTTTTAACCTTCTGGGCACGTTTGTGCTGACGCTGATCAATTCCACGGTAGCGATGACCATTAAAAACATGGTCAATTTCAACGGAAACACGCACGAGGCGATGGTTGCGCTCTGCGCGGCGCTGTTTGCCATTATCATCTGGGCGGTTGCCGCGTGGTATTTCGGTATCCCCACCAGCGAAAGCCACGCACTGATCGCCGGTCTTTCCGGCGCGGCGATCGCGCTGCACAACGGCTTTGGCGGCATCAACGGCGGCGAGTGGATCAAGGTTATCTACGGCCTGGCGCTGTCCACCGTGCTGGGGTTTGCGACCGGCTACGCGATGTCCAAACTGGTGGTGTTGATCTGTCATAGGATGGACCGAAGAAAAACCACCGGCTTTTTTAAGGGCGCCCAAATTTTCGGCGGAGCCGCCATGGCCTTCATGCACGGCGCGCAGGATGGGCAAAAGTTCATGGGCGTTTTGATTTTAGGCGTTTTCCTGGCCAACGGCAGCGATTCCACCGGTATCGTCGCGTTGCCGATCTGGATGATGGTGCTATGCTCCCTCGTTATGGGTATCGGCACGTCCATCGGCGGGTATAAGATCATTAAGGCCGTCGGGATGGATATGGTCAAGCTGGAAACCTACCAGGGCTTCGCAGCGGATATGGCAGCCGCTTCGTGCCTGCTGCTCTCCTCGCTGTTCGGCATTCCGGTAAGCACCACGCACACCAAAACCACGGCGGTCATGGGTGTGGGCGCTGCCAAACGACTATCCTGCGTGAATTACGGGCTGGTGAACGACATGGTGCTTACCTGGGTGCTCACATTCCCCGGGTGCGGACTGATCGCCTATCTAATGGTGAAACTGTTTTCCCTATTTATGTAAACTGTAAACTCGGAAGGAGCGGGATGCTATGTCTAAAAAGGCGGGAAACTTCTATTTCAACAATTTTGTCGAAAGCGCCGCCATCTCCTGCGAAGCGGCCGAAATGCTCAAATCCGTGCTTGTCAATTTCGACGTGAACAAGCTGGAAGCGCAAAAGGTGCAGCTGCACGAGATTGAGCATAAGGGGGATAATACCCGCCACGAGTTAATTCGCAAGCTCGTAAGCGCCTTTATCACCCCCATTGAGCGGGACGACCTGACCAAGCTCAGCCAGAACCTCGACGACGTGACCGATGCCATTGAGGACATTCTGATTCGCATCTACATGACCAACATTACGCAGATTCGCCCCGACAGCATCGATTTTGCAGATCTGGTAATCCATTGCTGCAACACGATGAAGGAAATGCTGGAGGAGTTTTCCAACTTTAAGAAATCCAAAAAGCTCAAGGAACTGATTATCGAGCTCAACCGCCTGGAGGAAGTGGGCGACGATAAATACGTACGCTGTATGCGCAACCTTCACACCACCTGCACCGACCCCATCGAGGTTATCGACTGGCGTGAAATCTACGATATCTTCGAGCGCTGCTGCGATACCTGCGAGAATGTGGCGGATATTCTGGAAAGCATCGCGATCGGCAATACCTGAGATTACAAGATGGCAAACCCCTCGAAACGGAAGGTTTCGGGGGGTTTCAGACTGTCAAAAAAGTGGGCTTCGCCACTTTTTTGAGCTTCGGGTATTGTTTGCGGCAGAGCCGCAAACTCCCCGCCCGACCGGCAAAGCCGGTCGATACGAGCGGCAATCAGAGGGCTGTGGCCCTCCGAACCCTCCTGAAAGCAGGCTTCTTAAACAAGATCGAACCCCTCGAAACGGAATGTTTCGGGGGGTTTGTTGGCATTTATGGGGGAATGTAGCGTGTGTTTTACGGCGTGTCTACGTTATCCAGCGTGATTTTCTGGCTGGGGATGTACACGCGGTGGTTCGCGTCCATCGCGTAGCCCAGGTTTTCGGAGGTAACCGGCTCGCGTTTGTACAGCAGCCACGCCAGCTTCCATGCCGCGCGCCCCTGGTTAATCGCGTCGTTGAGCACCGTGCCCAGCAGCGAACCCTGGCGCAGCGCCTCCAGCGCGGGCTCGGTGGCGTCCACGCCTACGACAGGCATATACCGGCCGCCCGTAAACCAGCCGGCTGCCTTCAGCGCGTCAATCGCGCCCAGCGCCATATCGTCGTTATTGGAAATAACGCACTCAATCCGGTTTCCCCAGGTAGCCAGGAACCCCGCCATTTTTTCCTGACCCACGGAGCGTTCCCACAGCGCCGTATCCTCGCCAAGCATCTGCGTGCGAAAGCCCGCGTCGGTAATCGCCTGTAGGGAATAGAGGGTGCGCAGTTCCGCGTCCTGATGGCCGGGTTCGCCTTTGAGCAGCACGTACTGGATCACGCCGTCGCCGTTAAGGTCGGCTTCCGGATGGGCGGCAAACCAATCCGCGACCAGCTCGCCGCACAGGTAGCCGGTTTCCTTGGGGTCGGTGCCCACATAATACGCGCCGTCGTACAGTGCAAGGTCGTCCGCGGAAGGTTCGCGGTTAATCAGCACCAGCGGCACGTTTCTGCTTTGCGCCAGCCGGATCAGGTACACCGCCGAAGTGCGATCCACAGGGTTGATAATCAACGCCTGCACGCCATCATCCAGCATATCCAGCACCTGCGTGAACTGAAGGTTCTGGTCGTTGGCGCTGTCCATTACGGTCAACTCCGCGCTGCCTTCCCCTTCTTTTTGAATCTGCCGCACGACGCTGCTCATGAACGTATCGGCAGCGTTATAAATACACACGCCTATTTTGGGCGGCGAGGCTGCCGCCGCCGACGTTTGCGCGGCAAGAATCATTGCCAGGATAACCGTCGCCAGCCGTTTATGTTTCATGTTCTTTCGCTCCCTTCCGCCAACCCGCCCCATGGCGGCCCGCTACTGTATCAGCGGGAAGGCGATCTTCACAACCTCGGCGCTGTACAGATTCTCGGGGGTAATCAGCTTCGGTTCCGCTGTAACGACGCCCGCACGTTTGCCCGCCAGCTGGTTTTCGGCTTCCTGAAAGCCCAGGTAGCCCATGGGATAGGGTGCCGGCAGCACCATCGCGTTCACCTGGCCGTTCTCCAGCAGGGGCACGCAATCCGCGCCGGAATCCACACCGATGATAACGCAGCCGGCGCGTAGCGTCCCATCGCTAAGCAGGTTTACGGCTGCCCGTACCGCATCGCCGGTCAGGGCGATCACCCCCGCGCCGTCGTCTAGGTTTTTACGGATTTCCGCCGGCACAACCGCGCCGCTGTCTTTCCACCCGTACCACGTCGCCGGTTCGGCCGGCCCCACGCCCATCTCGTCCGCCGCGCCGCTTAACCTCTCCGAGGCCACGCCGTCGCCAGCCAGGAACACAAACGTTTCACAGCCCAACGCTTTCGCCTGCCGCACCGCCAGTGCTCCGGCAAGTTTTTCGTCGCTCGAGGCGGAAACGAAGCCCGAAGCCTGGCGGTCCAGCAGCGTTACCGGCAGGCCCGTGTCCGTGCAGGCGCTAAGCACGCGGCTTATCAGCTCGTCGCTTTCGGCATACAGCAGCACAGCCGCGATCCCGTCCTCCTGCAGCGCCGCAATCTGCGCGGCGGGGTCGCTCATCACGTTCACCGTTACAAGGGTCAGCTTGTTTCCCGTTTCATCGGCGGCCGCCTGCGCGCCGTTGCGCAGCTGCAATAGAAAGCTGCCCGTATCCGCCTGTGTCAGCAGCGCCACGGTACGGGATGGGGCGGCGGCGGTTTCCGGCGTGCCATGAAAGCCGAAAAACATGACCAGCAGCGACGCCGCTAGGCAAACGAGGCATATAATCAAGGGTCGTTTCACGCCTTTTCCCCCTTTTCGCGCGGCATGCGAATGGTCACCCGCGTACCCTGACCATCCTTGCTTTCAATCGTCAGGCCGTATTGCTTGCCGAAGGTGAGCTGAATACGTTCATGCACGTTGCGTAAGCCTATGCCGCCCCGCCCCGACGGCCGCGTGAGGATGCCCTTGAGCGTATCCTCGGGGATACCAATGCCGTCGTCCTCCACAAGCAGGCGCAATTCGTCCTCCGTTAGGAAGGCGCGTACCTTGATGTGTATGGGCGAACCGTCCGCCTCGTCAATCGCGTGGTTGAGCGCGTTTTCCACCAAAGGCTGGAGCACCAGTTTTACCGTGCGCTCGCCAAGGGTTTCCGGCTCGGCCTGGATATCGCACTCAAAGCGGTCCTGAAAGCGCATCTGCTGAATAATCACGTAATTGCGTACGTGTTCGATCTCCTCGGAAACGTAAATAACGCTTTCCCCTTTGCTGATGGAGATACGGAACAGCTTGGCCAACGCCGACACCATCGTAATCGCCTCGCGGCTGCGGCCCCGTTCTTCCATCCAGATAATGGAGTCCAGCGTGTTATATAAAAAGTGGGGGTTAATCTGCGCCTGCAGGGCGTTTAGCTCGTAAAGCCGCTTGGCTTCCTGTTCGTGGACAATCTGCTCCATCAGTTCGCGGATACGGGTGAGCATATGGTTAAACGCCGTGGCAACCAGGCGTATTTCGCTGAAACCGCGCGCGGTGATCGTCACGTTCAGGTCGCCCGCTTCCACCTTGCGCATCTTATGCTCCAGGTGGGTTATCGGCTGCGTGACCCAGTAAGCCATCAGCGTCGTCACGCCCAGGGAGATGAGCGCCGCGGACAGCAGCACCAGCGACATAATGCGGATGAATGCCGTTTTAGATTGCAGAATCTCGTCGATATAGGCCACGCCCACCATGCGCCAGCGCGTCTGGTTAATCACGTCAATCACCAACACGCGCTCGCGTCCGGCCTGTTTATCCCGCGTAAGGCCAACGATCTGGCTTAGTACAGCCGAAATATCTTCCGAGGCCTGGCCCGAGTAAATCAACTGGAGCTTCGGGTGCGATACCATCTCGCCGTTTTCATTGATCAAGTCGGTATAACCGCTGTCGCCAAGCTTCACACGGTCGGTCAGCGCGGCGAAGCTGGAATAGGTGATATCCATCAGCATCACGCCCGCTTTCCGGTCGCCGCCTTCCAGGTAGTTGACGGCCCGCGAAAGCGTAAGCACATAGCCATGCTGGTTCCTAAAAATATCCTGTACGTAAGGCATAGAAAAATAGGTCAGCGTTCCTTCCTGTTTCAAGGCGGAGGTGAACCATTCGCGGCTTTGGATGGCCGTGCCGTTCACGCTCGGCTGGCCGGCCGTGGAATACAGGCAATCGCCGTTCCCATCGAAAAACGCGAGCGCCGCGATGTCGGAATTGGCGCGCGCCAACAGGTCGATCTGCGAGTGCCAGGCGATTTCCTTATCAGGGTCGGCGGGGATCAGCGAGGTTGCGAACTGCAGGGTAGAAACGGTAGAATCCACATATTGATCCACAACATTCACGCTTTGCGACACGGTTTCACGCGTACGCTCAATGGCGTTCTCGGACAGGAGATTGCTGATGAACGGCACCAGCGCCGCGCCCATGAATGTTAGCAGGATGCCTGTAAAAAGCAGCATCCCAAGCGTCATCATCGTGTTCAGGCTCCGCCCGCGCTCCTTCAGCCGCGCGATCATGCGGATTCCCCGCCCTTCCCGTTGCGCGCCTGCAGAGGTGAAATGCCGAAATACCGCTTAAACGCGTGGCTGAAATAACTGGGGTCGGTCAACCCCACGCTCGCCGCGATTTCGGAGGTTTTTCGGTTGGTCGTGGTCAGAAGCGTCATGGAAAGATCCATGCGCAGACGCGTAAGCGTCTGGTGAAAAGTTTCCTTTGTTTCCTGTTTATAAACTGCGCTGAAATAGCTGGCGGACACGTGCAGTTCGCGGCAAAGCTGCTCCACGCCCATATCCGGGTCCGCAAAACGGGCACTCAGGTACTCGGTGGCGCGGTGCGCCAGTTCGGCGCTCGCGCTGGCGCGGCTGGACTGGATGGAGCGTACAAGCCGGTCGGTTCGTTCCCACAGGATCAGCGCGGCTTTTTGCACGTCCGGCTCACGCATCAGGGCGTCCAGGGTAAGGTTGTTTTCACCCAGAATATCCAGTTCGGCGTTCATGTCCCGTGCTGTGCGCAAAAGCGTAAGCAGAATTTCCAGCAGATACACCCGGTAGTTGTGCGGCGTCGGCTTGTTCAGCGCGGCCATCAGCGTATCCAACGCCTGTTTTGCCCCGTCGTGGTTGCCCGTTTTAATCGCGTTGCTCAGCGCCCGCAGGCCGGTTTCGTCGGCCACCTGTTCGGCGCGGCTGCCCGGTTCAATGTCGGTAACACAGAGAATCGCCCCTTCGCCCTGCAAGGCGCTGTGATCCAGCGCCGATAGCGCCTGGCGCGCGCATGTCCGCAAATCTTTGGGGGCAAAGCACGGCGCGCCCAGGCCGATGGCCGGCGTAATATCCAGGTAACGTGCTATGGTGCGTTCCAGCACTTCCAACGCTTCCGGCACCTTGCGAAAGGTTTCTTCCGTGGCGTCGGGCAGCAGCATCAGCGCGGCAATCCTGTCGTCGAAGCGAAAAACCTGCGTGGAGAAATAACCCGCCAGCACCTCGCGAGCCACGTTGATCACGGCCTGTTTCATCAATTCCGGGTCGTTCAGGTCGGCGGGAAGCGCCTGGCGCGCGCTGGGCGAACGCAAAACCGCCACGGCGTACTGCGGCGCGGCCAGCGCAAGCTGGTAACGCGGGGCTTCCTTCATCACGGTTTCCGGGTCCGCCCCGCCGGACAGAAGCGAGCCCAGCAACATCTCCCGAAGCAGCGGCAGGCTTTGGGCAAAACTGGCGCGCAAGCGGTTGATGTCCCGCTGCTCGGCCACCTCGTCGTCCAGCTTCTGGCGGGTTTCCTTCAACACGCCGATCATCTCCGTGGAGGAGATGGGTTTGAGCAGATAATCCATGCTCTTGAACGACATGGCCTGGCGCGCGTATTCAAAATCGTCGTATCCGGTCAGGATGATAAAATGCGCCACGGGCGAAAGCCGATGAATCTCCCGGCACATGGTCAGCCCGTCCATCAGCGGCATGCGAATATCCGTAATAATCAGGTCGGGGTCCAGCGTTTCGCTAAGGCGTACGCCCTCCAACCCGTTTTCCGCCTGACCGACTACGGTGAAACCCAGCTTTTCAAACGGAATTACTTCCGTAAACCCGTTGAGAATTTCCCGTTCGTCGTCCACCAGCAGCAGTTTATACACGCGCCACACCTCCCACCCAGATGATACGGAGGAACGAAAACAAAGTCAATTCAAATTTTAGCGTGTACGTTCATGATAGTTGTTTTTCCACATAATACAATGTAAAATTGCATTCATATTTCCACCTGAATGTTTTACGATAGGACTACGGATTCCATTCGGAACAAAAACCGTACCCAATGAAAAGGAGAGATGATTTTCATGAAAAAACTCGTTTCCCTGCTTCTGGCGCTCGTGATGGCGCTGGGCCTGTTCACCGCCGCCTTGGCCGAAGGCAATGCGCAGGTGTTCTGGTATACCTTCAGCGACGTGTATCTTTCTTCCGTACGCTCCAGCCTTGACACCGCTCTGACGGCAAAGGGCATCAGCTTCGTGGACCAGGATGCCAACGCCACCCAGGCCACGCAGACTGACCAGATCACCACGGCTATCGCCAGCGGCGTCAACCTGCTGGCCGTGAACATCTGCGAAACCGGCGCCGATGGCATCGCCCAGAACGTGGTGGATAATGCCAAGACCGCTGGAATCCCGCTGATTTTCTTCAACCGCTCCGTTTCCAAAGACGTCGTGACCAGCTACGACAAGTGCGTGTTCGTCGGCACCAACTATGAAGAAGCCGGCATCATGCAGGGCAAAATGATCGGCAAATACCTGGTTGCCAATTATGACAAGTACGACCTGAACCACGACGGCGTGATCAGCTACGTAATGTTCAAGGGCGACGAAGCCAACCAGGAAGCCATTGCCCGCACCAAGTACGGCGTTGAGGACGCTAATACCGTTCTGGAAGCCGCTGGCAAACCCGACCTTAAGTTCTACGATCCCAGCAACGATAAGCTCTACCTCGTAGACCAGAACGGCACCTGGAGCCGTCAGGTCGCGCTGGATTACATGCAGACCGTTCTGGCCCAGTATAACGAAGCCAGCGGCAACATGGTCGAGCTCGTAATCGGCAACAACGACGAAATGGCCATCGGCGCCGTGACCGCCCTGCAGGCGGTTGGCTACAACAACGGCGATGCTGCCAAGACCATCCCCGTGTTCGGCGTGGATGCCACCGAGGACGCCAAGACCATGATCGCCTCCGGCTACATGGCTGGCACCATCAAGCAGGATGCCGTTGGCATGGCCGATGCTATCGCCACCGTCGCCGCTAACATGATCGCCGGCAAGAGCGCCTTTGAAGGCCTCAATGCTGCCTACACAGTCGAAGACAACTGGAAGGTTGCCATCCCGTACGCGGAGTACACCGGAGAGTAAGCCAAACCGTTTGGCATTCCAAGCCTGTACGAGCGCGGAGGGAGCGCAGGCTCCCTCCGCGCGGATTTCATGTTTACGCCCCACCGGCGCGGGGGCATTTTGCTTTGGCGGCCTGTTTGCGGGCGCGGGACGGAGCGCGGCGCGCTCCCCCACAAGAAGGAGAAATCCGAATATGGTTACACCGGGCGACAATAACGTGCTTTTGCGGATGGAAGGCATCAGCAAAAGTTTTCCGGGCGTAAGGGCGCTGGATAACGTATCGCTCAACGTGAAGGCGGGCACCGTGCATGCCCTGATGGGCGAAAACGGCGCCGGAAAAAGCACGCTGATGAAATGTCTTTTCGGTATTTATTCCAAAGACGAAGGGCACATCTACCTGGAAGGCAAAGAAATCAATTTTCGTTCCTCCCGCGAGGCGCTGGACAACGGCGTGGCAATGGTGCACCAGGAACTGAACCAGGCCCTGAAGCGCAGCGTTATGGATAATATCTGGCTGGGGCGCTACCCCAAAATATCCAAATCGATACCGTTGGTGTCGGAGCGGAAAATGTTTGCCGACACCATGAAAATATTCAACGATCTGGGCATTAACGTCAACCCTAAAACCATCATGAGCACCATGCCGGTTTCCCAGCGGCAAATGGTGGAGATCGCCAAGGCTGTTTCCTTCAACTCGAAGGTGATCGTTTTTGACGAACCTACTTCGTCGCTGACCGAAACCGAAGTGGAACATCTTTTTAAGATCATCCATATGCTGCGGGATCGGGGCTGCGGTATTATTTACATCTCCCATAAGATGGAGGAGATTCTGCGGATTTCCGACGAAGTCACCATTATGCGCGATGGGCAATGGGTGGCCACCAAACCGGCCAGCG
>JADGQP010000001.1 GCA_017881705.1 Christensenellaceae bacterium | reverse complement strand
CGCGTTCCGGGCCGGAACGCGCCGCCGTTTTTGTTGCTGCCGTTTCACCACAGGCGGTAGCGGCCGTCAGTTTTCGTAGGAAGTAAAATACTCAATCACATAACCCGTCTGCCCGCCATATTGAATCTTCACCCAGTCCGTTCCGGGAATCAGCACAGTCACGTTGCTCCCGCTGGACATACGCGCCACAATCGAGCTGGTCATAGCGGGAGAACTTCTGAGGTTCACATAGGAGCCTTGCGGGTGGCGAATCGTTATGGAGGGCGTGGAAGGTAGGTTATAAAGTTTGAGGTACTGAGTCATCACATAACCCGTAGCGGCGACACCCTGCGCGTAAACCTGACACCACTGCGTGCCCTGCCGTAAAACCGTTAGCTTCGCGCCGCTGCTGAGGCGCGCTACGACATCGGCGGCGGTCGAAGGTGTTTCCCGCAGGTTCAGTTTCTGGGTACTCTTGGGGTTGTTAACCTCCGCGTAGCTGGACGTGCCACCCCCGCTGCCCGCGGCGATATCCCTTGCGGATTGCAGGCCTTCCTGCAAATAATCGCTGCTGATAAAGCCAACGTGCCCGTCGATGCAGACATACCACCAACCCGTGCCCTTATACAGTACCGCCACGTAACGGTCGCCTGCAAATTGCCAGAGCACCGACGCGCTGCCGCTGGGTCCCGACCGCATGTTCACCGCGGTATTGTTGGGCGTTTTAATGGTAGCCACACCCGAACCCAGGGGCTGATACGACAGATAGGTAAAATCGCTGCGTACATAACCCGTCACGGTGCCCATCTGTACCTGGTACCACCCATTATTCGTCGCCAGAATGTTGAGGGGCACGCCATTATACAGAATGGTTACCACTGGCGCGGAAAAGCTGGGGGTTGTGCGCAGGTTTAAAAAGGCGGATTCCTTCTGGTTGTTTACAATTGCCACGTTTCCGTAGGGAAGCGACTGGACAGGAGCCAGATAATTCTTGCTCATATATCCGGTTTTCCCATCGCTGGTCGTTACGAGATAAAAGTTGTTTTTATTGTCGAGTATCGTTACCCAGGCGCCGCGATTGTATGTGCCCAACCATTGGCTGGAGGAGCTGGCGTCCGCGCGCAGGTTCAGCGTATCGGTACCCGTTATAACGGCGTAGTTGTCCCCCGCCGCGCCAATCGCCCCTGTCGTAAGGGCGAACACAAGCAACATAGCAAGCCCGAAGGCCAGGCTTCTTTTCAGGCGAGCTTTCATCGGCGATCTTTCCTTTCAAAGCCGTTTCGCGCGGCTCTATGCCATAAGAACGTACCGTTTGTTCGCTTTCATCCCGCATTGTTCACACCCACGCGCTTATCTGGCCTGATCTTTACGGTACCGTTCCAGTTCCAACGCGCGCCTGACGGCCGCATCCGCCTCCGCACGCAGATCAGGCGCTTTATTTGGTCCGAAAACAACGTGCATAAAAAATTCCCGTGTGCCGTTATTGCCGGTTACGGCGCTGTTGGTAATGCCCAGCACCGCGGTGTCCGGCTGCGCGTTAAGCTTGTGCGCAAGCTCCATTAACAGGGGCAGGTACGAATCGTCCGCAAGATCGCCCGTGCGCCGCGCCTGCGCGTTCTCGGTTTCAAACAGGGGTTTCACCAGGCAAAGCAACTCGCCTTGCCCGTGCAGGATCGCGCGGTATAGCGGCACCGCCTTCTCCAGCGAAAGATAGCTTAAATCCACTGTGCCAAGCGTGGGCGTCGGCAGTAGCGACAGCAGTTTCTCCTCGCCAAGGTTTGTTTTTTCCAGGTTGACCACCGCAGGGTTCTGCGCCAAACTGCCTGCCAGTTGGCCGTGCCCTACTTCCACGGCATACACCAACGCCGCCCCGTGCTGTATAAGGCAATCCGTAAACCCGCCGGTGCAGGCGCCAGCGTCGATGCACACACGGCCTTGCGCCGATACATGGAAATCCGCCAGCGCGCCTTCCAGCTTGTAGCCGCCTTTGCCCACGTAACGTTCATGAAGCCCGCGCACCGTAAGCGGTTCCTCCAGGGGCACCAGTTGCCCGCCGGTACGCACGGGCTGGCCGCCGCAGTAGACCGCTCCGCCCATCAGGTAAGGCAGCGCGTCCTGCGGCGATGTAAAAAACCCTTCTTTCAGCAAGCGCTCCAGCGCTTTCACACGTTTTTTCACCAAACATTCTCCAGCCGTTTCAGCGGCAGCCATTCCAGCACCTTTTCAATCTGCGCGTTCCAAAAATCCCAGGTGTGTGACGCATCCGGCACGGTATGGTATTGGATGTCAAACTTGCGCTGATATAGCGCCATAAACGCCTCGTTGGCTGCATACAGAAAATCCGCGGTGCCGCAGGCCGCGTAAAACCGCGGCGCGTCCGCGGGCGAAAGCGTGTCCGCCAAATGCGTGAGATCTGCGTTTTTCGTACGCTCCGTTTCCCCGTCGCCAAAAATATCCGCCATTTCTCGCATAAAATCCGAATCGATATCCGTCACTTCCGGCATCTGCTGCATCATCAGCGGCGCAGACAGCGCGGCGATAGCCGCGTACCGTTCCGGCCTGGCCAGGCCGAGCTTCATCGCGCCATATCCGCCCATGGACAGGCCCGCGGCGAAGCGCCCTTCCCGCGTTTTGCACAGTGGAAAGTACGTTTCCATTACAGAGGGCAATTCCTCGCTTACAAACGTCCAGTACTTCGCCCCGTGTGCCATGTCGGTGTAGAAGGATCGGTTGGCTGCGGGCATCACCACCGCCAGGGCATATTGCGCAGCGAATTGTTCGATACGGGTACGCCGAAGCCAATTCGTATGGTCGCCGCTCAACCCGTGCAGCAGATACAGCGTGGGCAGCGGTTCGCCCTGAAGCTGGCCGATATCCTTGTGCTCCGGCAAAAGCACATAAGCGGCCGTTTCCATGTCCAGCGTACGGCTGAAAAAGTGAAAATCATTCCATATCATACGAAAATCCCTCCTGACGGCAGATCATTGCAACAGCGGGCAGGCGGCCACGCCTGTAAACAGCACAACGGACACTCGCGTTAATAATACTGAAAACAAGACAGTCAGGTAATCGGCGTGACACGATGTGTCCGCATACGGCGGGATGATGCAATTCGCGGGCAGGCTGTACGCCGGAAGCATCGCCCAAACTGCGGCTTTTCAAATGGGATCAATCTAAACACCGTCCACGCCATAACCGCAAAATGCCGATGGCAATATCCGCAGGCTGGAAAGCCCCCGCTGTCGCTTCCCGTTCAAACCGAATCGCTTATTCCGCCGCGGAGACTGCCACCGGCGTTTCGGCGCGCGTGTGGGCGATCTTTTTACGAAACGCAAGCCCCACAAGCAACAGCACGGGAAATACAAACGCGATCATCAGCCCGCTTTTCAGCGCGCCGCCCGCCGCTTCCGCCACAAACCCTACCGCGGCGGGGCCGCCCGCACAGCCCAGATCCCCCGCCAGTGCCAGCAAGGCGAACATCGTCGTTCCGCCCGCTGGGCAGCCAGCCGCGGATAAGCTGAACGTTCCCGGCCAGAACACCCCCACCGAAAAGCCCACCGTTGCGCAGCCAGCGAGCGCCAGCGCTGGCCAGGGTGAAAACACAGCCAGCAGGTAGCCGACCACGCACAGGCACGCGCTTCCCGCCATCACGCGCGGCAAGCGAAGCCGTTCGCTGAACCTTGCGTAAATCACGCGCGACAGCCCCATCATCGCCGCGAACAGGCAAGGCCCCGCCAGGTCGCCGACGGTCTTGCTCACCTTCAGCCCCGATTCCGCAAACGCGCTCGCCCATTGGCTCATACCCTGCTCGCTTGCGCCTGCGCAAACCATCAGCAGGGCGAACACCCAAAACAGCTTGTTTTTAAACAGCCCCAGCACGCTGGTGCCCCCGCGTTCCTCGGTAAGGCTGTTAATCGGTACGCGTGAAAAGTACACAGCGTTGCCTAGCGGTAAAAGCGCCCACAGGCAGGCGATCACAGGCCAGTTGGAGATGCCGAACACCGCGAAAAACGCCGTGCTCG
Organism: Christensenellaceae bacterium; assembly: GCA_017881705.1. Classification (GTDB taxonomy): domain Bacteria; phylum Bacillota; class Clostridia; order Christensenellales; family Aristaeellaceae; genus CAXXOK01. The sequence continues at coordinate 8,488 of JADGQP010000001.1, read as the reverse complement.
CCAGCACCACAAACACTTGCCCCCAACAGTAAAAAGAGTGCAGAATGCTCATGGCTGCTTCTTTTTGGGTAGTGGGGCACGCCTCCACAATGGGGCTCACCAGCACCTCCAACAGCCCGCCGCCTACGGCGTAGAGCACCACGGATACCAGCAGGCCCACAAACGGGGTGGAGAAAAGATGGGGTAAAAAACCCAGCCCCGCCAGGCCGATCGCGGAAAGGATGTGCGCCGCAACCGCGCACGTACGGTAGCCCAGCTTATCCACAAAGCGGGTAGAAAGCGCATCCACTACCAGCTGCACAACAAAGTTCAAACTCACTAAAAGCGTAATCTGCTCCAGAGGCACCCCCATCTCCCGCTGGAACGTCAAAAAAAGCAATGGCGCAAAATTGTTTACAATTGCCTGTGTAACATACCCCAGGTAGCAGGCATACAGCGTGTGTGTGTAGTTGTTGCGGATGCTCATGCGCATTTCTCCTCCCGTTTCTCGGCTATCATACCATAATTGAGGCGCGTTGAGAAGCGGGTGAAAAAAAGTAAGCGGTTTCCTATTGTCAACTCATATCTCGTTTATGGTTGACATTCCAGCATGCCTCTGGTATGATGACCCACGGAACTTCTCAACCCCATTTCGGATAGGGAAAGGAAACCCGCCATGACAACTACCAAAGCCAAACTAACGACCCTGGATATGGTGACAATCGCCTTTTTTGCCGTGCTGATCGCGGTTTGCGCGTGGATCTCCCTACCGGCTGCGGTACCCTTTACGCTGCAGACATTTGGCGTTCTGTGCGCGCTTGGGCTTCTGGGCGGCCGTAAATCCACGCTGGCCATTTTGGTATATCTGCTGTTGGGCGCGATAGGCATTCCCGTATTTTCCGGTTTTCGCGGCGGGCTGGGCGTTCTGCTGGGCACAACCGGCGGCTACCTGCTGGGTTTTCTGTGCGCGGCGCTGCTATACTGGCTGATTACCGCGCTTCTCGGCGATAAACCGTGGACGCGCATTGCAGGCATGCTGGCCGGGCTGGTGATCGCCTATGTTTTCGGCACCGCGTGGTTCATGGTTGTATACGCGCGCACCACCGGTCCCATCGGCCTTTCCACGGCGCTGAGTTGGTGCGTGCTTCCCTTTGTGATTCCCGAAATAGTAAAAACCGCGCTGGCGATCCTCATCGTACGCACGATTCCCAAGCGTGTGAAGACGTTTCGCTAAACGGCAAACAACCGGCGCGCCGTTTCAGGGAAGCGACGCGCCGGCTGTTTGGTGTATCACATGTTACGCTTTCGCCGTCAATTTTTCGTATATGGCCACGTAATCCCTGGCGCTGTGGGTCCAGCTGTAATCGCCCTGCATACCGCGCTTTTGCAGCGACGCAAGCACCGCCTTGTCGTTTTCGTAAAAATACAGCGCGCGTTTGATAACCGTGAACATGTCGCGCGCGTTATAATTGAGGAACGTAAAGCCGTTGCCCTCGCCGTTATACTCGTTATAGCTCAGCACCGTGTCCCGAAGCCCGCCCGTTTCGCGCACGATCGGCAGGGTACCGTAACGCATGGCGATCAACTGGCTCAGCCCGCACGGCTCAAACAGCGACGGCATCAGGAAGAAGTCCGCGCCCGCGTACACCTTGTGCGCCAGCGTCGCGTCCATAGCGAAGCGCGCGGCGAACCGGCCGCGGTACTGCCCCTCCGCCCAGCTGAACAGGTTGGTATAGCGCGCGTCGCCCATGCCCAGCACCGCCAGCTGCACCCGCTCGTTCATCAGATCGCCCAGCACGCTGTCCACCAGATCCAGACCTTTCTGGTTGGTCAGCCGCCCTACCATGCCGATCAACGGAATCCCCTCATCCACGGTCAAACCCAGTTCCGCCTGCAAACGGCGCTTGTTTTCCGCCTTTCCCTCCAGGGTCTTCAGGCTGTAGGGTTCAAAAATCAGCTTGTCGTGTTCGGGGTCGTATTCCTCGGTATCAATGCCGTTGAGCACGCCGTAGAGCGCGTCCTTGCGGGTGCGAATCAACCCGTCCAGCCGTTCGCCGTAGTAGGCGGTGGTGATTTCCTCGGCATAGCTGGGGCTCACGGTGGAGATGGCGTCGCAGTACACCAGGCCCGCCTTCATAAAGTTTGCGCAACCGTAACATTCCAGCTTATCGCTGCTCCACAGCCCATCGCCCAATCCCAGCACGTCCTGCACTTCCTTAATGCCGAAAATGCCTTGGTACTGCAGGTTGTGGATGGTGAAAACGCTCTTGATACCAGCGTAAAAAGGCAAGTGCATGTATTGAATTCTCAAAAGTGCGGGTACCATGCCGCTTTGCCAGTCGTGCGCATGGATCACATCCGGCTTAAACTCAAGAAGCGGCAGAGCGTTGAGCACAGCGCGGCAGAAAAAGCCGTAGCGTTCGTATTCGTCGCCGCCCAGGCCGTAAATATAGGGCCTGCCAAAGTAGTATTTGTTGTCCAGAAAATAATAGGTAACGCCGTCTTTCTTGAGCGAAAGCACGCCGCAATACTGCCTGCGCCAACCCAGCTGCACGTCGAAATTGAGGACGAACTGCATTTGTTGCTGCCATTGTTGGGGAATCGACGTATACATGGGCAGCATTACGCGCACGTCGTGTCCCAGTTTGGCCAGCACGGGCGCCAGCGAACCCACCACGTCCGCCAGGCCGCCGGTTTTCACAAAGGGAACGCATTCGCTGGCTGTAAACAAAATATTCATGTTCTTTCTCCTTGCTGTGCCCCGCGCCGAAACGACGGAGCGTTTTGGGTTCTCGGAAGGGAAGACTCTGCGGTTTAGATGGTCATGTTTTTGGAAATCACGATCGGGTAGGAGCGGGGGCCGATCAGGCGGCCGTCCCGCCGTATCACCGCCTGCTTGTCCAGAATGCAGTTTTCCAACTGCGCGCCTTCTTCCACCTGGCCGTCCTGCATGATAATGCAGTTTTTCACCTTCGCGTCCTTGGCGATTTTTACCCCGCGGAACAGCACGCTGTGCTCCACGGTACCGTCGATGATGCAGCCGTCGGCGATGATGCAATCGCTCGCGTGGGCGTTTTCCAGGTATCGGGCGGACATCTCGTCTCGTACCTTGGTATAGATCGGTTTGCCTTCGCTAAACAGCGCGTGGCGGGTTTTGGGGTCGATCATGTCGAGGTTGAACTTGAAGTAGCTCTGCACGCTATCCATGCGGTAACAGGCGTCCTTATACTCGTAACCGGCTACACGCAGGCCCGCATCGCGAATCATTCGCTGGAAAATATCACGGGTCAGGTCGTGGTAGCCGTGGGCGGCGCCGCGATCCGCCAAGTCCATCAGCAGATCTTTGCGCATCAGGAACACCTCCATGCAGGTGTTCTCGTAGCGCGGGCAAGTAGGGTCGATCTCCACGTCGGCAACCATCCCATCCGCCCCAACGTCCAGGTAAACGCCGTATTCCGGGCGGCGCATCTCCGGGTTTTTGGTGTACATGAGGGTCACATCCGCACCGCTGTGCAGGAACGCATCGAACATGTCATTGAAATCCGCGTTGAAAACGATCAGGCTGTTGCAAAGCAGCACGTATTCCTGTCGGCTGCGGCGCAGGTAGCCAAAATTGGAATGGATAGCGTCCAGGCTGCCGCTGTATACGCCCACGTTTTCGCGCGTTAAAAACGGGGGCAGAATATACAGGCCGTCGTTCTTGCCGTGCAGATCCCACTCCTTGCCGCTGCCCAGATGATCCATCAAACTATGGTAGTTTTTCTGCATGATTACGCCCACGTTTTTAATACCGCTGTTGACCATGCCGCTCACCAGAAAATCGATGACGCGGTAACGGCCCGCCACGGGCATGGCGGCAATGGCGCGCAGGAGCGTCAGTTCGCGTAAAAAGCTATCCTTCTCGCCGGTATAGATCATTCCCAGCACGTTTTTCATGGACATGGCAGGATCCCTCTTTCTTGTTAATCCTCAATAAAACGCTTCGGCTAGCGTGAAATTGTCGGTTTACTCGGCCCGTTGTTCTCCCGCTTTTACCACAGCGCCGGCCGGAAGCCGCACGTTTTGCCCAACCACGGCGATGCCGCCGCCTTTTTCGCCCACAATCGCGCCCGCGCCGATCACCGCGCCCTCGGCAATAATGGCACGGTTGATGACCGCGCCGCGTTCCACCACGGCGTTGGGCATCACGACGCTGTCCAGCACGCTCGCGCCTACGCGCACTTCTACGCCCGAAAACAGCACGCTGTGCTCCACGTGCCCGTATACCTCGCAGCCCTCGGTAATCAGGCAGCTTTTCGCCACCGCGCCCCGGGCGATGTAGTGGGGCGTTTCGCCCGGGTTGCGCCCGTAAATACGCCATTTTTTATCGTACAGGTCAATCGGCATGGGCATCCTGAGCAGGTCCATGTTCGCCTCCCAGAGGCTCTCGATGGTACCCACGTCCTTCCAATAGCCGTCGAAATCGAAAGCAAACAGCTTTTGCTTGTCGCCCAGCATGTTGGGGATAATGTTCTTGCCAAAATCATTGCTGCTGCCCAGGTGCCCCGCATCCTCCTGAAGGTAGGCGCGCAGCTTGTCCCAGGTAAACATATACACGCCCATGCTGGCCTTGTTGCTCTTGGGCTTGGCGGGTTTTTCATCAAACTCCAGGATAGCGTTGTCCTGGTCGGTATTCATAATGCCAAAACGGGACGCTTCCTCCCAGGGCACCTCGCGCACCGCGATGGTCACATCCGCACTTTTATCGATATGGTAACGCAGCATGGCGTTATAATCCATTTTATAAATATGGTCGCCACTTAAGATCAGCACATATTCGGGGCTGAACTGTTCAATAAAGGCCACGTTCTGATAGATCGCATTGGCCGTGCCGCTGTACCACTCGCCCTGCTTGCCCTTCACGTAGGGCGGCAGCACATAAACGCCGCCGTGCGCAAGGTCCAGATCCCATGGGGAACCGCTGCCGATATACGCGTTAAGCTCCAGCGGCTGGTACTGCGTCAGCACCCCTACGACGTCGATGCCGCTGTTGGTGCAGTTGCTTAGAGGAAAATCGATGATGCGATATTTTCCGCCGTAGGGAATGGCGGGTTTGGCCATGTTCGCCGTTAAAATTCCCAACCGGCTCCCCTGCCCGCCCGCGAGCAGCATGGCAATGCATTGTTTTTTCCTGTTCATGCAGGTGTACGCTCCTTTATTGTGATGGGTAACGCGGCGGCTCCCTCCGCCGCGGGGCGAACGCACGGAAACCGGTATTCTCCGGTCAGGCGATGGGTCAGCGCAGCTTTGGGGCACTTGCCGGCCGGGGTTTATCCCCGGGGGCGGCCTCCGCCGCGGTAGCGGGGAGTTCCGGTGAACCTTCGGATGTATCTTCCAACGGGGGCGGCACAGGCGGCGCAGCTGACTGCCTGCCATACGTGAAATAGCAGCAGCTCAGCGGCGGCACGCATACGTCGGCGTGGAAGGGGAAGCTGTTAAACTCGCCTTCCTCCGCCGTAATCTCCCAGGCGTTGTACTGGTCGCTTCCGCCAAACTCCGCGCGGTCGGTATTGAACAGTTCCCGCAGGGTTCCGCCCAGAGGCAGCCCCAGCCGGTAAATGGGGTGGAAAACCGTTGTGAAGTTGATCACGCACAGGACAGCGTGATTTTGCCGGTCCATGCGCAGGAAAGCGATCACGCTGTTATCCGAGTCGTTGGCGGTAATCCATTGGAAGCCATCCCACGAGGTATCCACCTCGTACAGCGCAGGCGAGTTTTTATACAGAAGGTTCAGGGTCTGCACGCAATGTTTCACCTGCGGGTGGCGGTCGTACGTCAATAAAAACCAGTCCAGCTGGTCGTCATACTTCCATTCGATGAAGTGCGCAAACTCTCCGCCCATAAACATCAGCTTTTTCCCAGGATGCGCCATGGTGTAGCCGTACAACGCGCGCAACCCGGCAAATTTCTGCCATAGATCGCCCGGGTTTTTATCCAGCAGGCTATGCTTGCCGTGCACCACTTCGTCGTGGGATAAGGGCAGAATGTAGTTTTCGCTAAAGGCGTAAAACAGGCTGAAGGTCAGCTTTTCATGGTGATATTTACGATAAACCGAATCCTTGCGGATATAAAAGAGGATGTCGTTCATCCAGCCCATGTTCCACTTGAACCCGAACCCCAGCCCGCCCAGGTAGGTGGGAGCCGTGACCATCGGGTAAGCGGAGCTTTCTTCGGCAACCATCATCACGCCCGCGAAATCATGGTACACGGTTTCGTTCAGCCGCCTGAGGAACTGGATAGCATCCAGGTTTTCGCGCCCGCCGTAGCGGTTGGGCAGCCATTGGCCGGGCTCCTTGCAAAAATCGTAGTATAAAAGGCTCGACACCGCGTCCACGCGCAAGCCGTCGGCATGGTAAACTTCCAGCCAGAAGCAGGCGTTGCTCAGGAGGAAACTGCACACCTCGCCGCGCGCAAAATCAAACAGCATTGTGCCCCATTGGGCAATCTCGCCCCGCCGTGGATCCGGATGGCTGTACAGGGCCGTGCCGTCGAGCCGGTAAAGCCCCGCCTCGTCCCTGGGAAAATGTGCGGGCACCCAATCCAGCAGCACGCCGATACCCGCCTGGTGACAGCGATCCACAAACGCGCGAAACTCCCCAGGCGAACCGTAACGCGCGGTGGGCGCGTAAAAACCCGTTACCTGATATCCCCAGGACATATCCAGCGGATGCTCCATCACCGGCATCAGCTCGATGTGGGTATACCCCATTTCGAGCACATAGGGTATCAGTTGATCGGCCAGCTCCAAATAGGTAAGAAAACTGCCGTCTTCATGCCGCCGCCAGGAGCCCAAGTGAACCTCGTAGATATTCACGGCGCTCACGTAAGGGTTAACCGTCGCGCGCGCAGCCATCCACGCCTCGTCGCCCCAGGCGTAACCATCCAGGTCGCAAAGGCGGCTGGCGGTATTGGGTCTCAGTTCGCTGGCCATGCCAAACGGGTCGGCTTTCATGCGCCAAAGTTCGTCCTGCCCTAGTACTGCGTATTTATAAACGGGCGCGCCGTCCGCAGGCGCGTCTTTCCACAGTTCCTCCTCGGTCAGCCGCACTTCCCAAGTGCCATCGTACTGCTTTTGCATGGGGTTACGGTTGCTTTCCCAGCCGTTAAAGCCACCCACCAGCGCCACGCGCTTGGCGTTTGGCGCCCAAAGACAGAAATGCCACTTCTTAACGCCGTTTTCCAGGCACGGATGTGCACCCAGCATCTCGTAAGCGCGGCGGTTGGCGCCCTGATGGAACAATGTGCGATCCTCAGCCGTAGGTGGGTGGTACTTCATCGGGCGACCTCCTTATGCAAACGGTGAAATATCGTAAGGTACGCGCTCAAGCGTTTGGTTGCACACTAGGCAGGCCGTCTGCTTTCGTCGGAAAAACCGTTTGGATACGTCCATGCCGGCCCGCCGCAGCCGCGTGGACAGGAACGATTTTATTTCTTCCGATACTCAAGAACTTTCTTCTGCTTCTATTGTAGCCGCAAAGACCTGCGTTCGTCAAGATACGCGGGCGGTTTTTTTACCTGTGTGCGTTAAATTTACGGGGATTTTTCATATCGGTTCAATCAGCCCGCGTCACGTACGAGCGGTGATATTGGGAAGCATTTTATTATGGGTTTCCCCGTGACTGTTCTGATTATGCCTTGCGTAATCGACATGGCTACAAGTATACCAGGGGTGTCTGGGTTCTCCTGCGTTTTTGCCATGGGCACTTGCCCGTATCGGGCCGCAAGGGTATACTGTTTGTTGGAAGTAAACCGCACAGGAGGCGCGCATGCCGCTGAAAAGCCAGATTCTCGGCGAGTTGGAAGCTCACCGGACGGAAGCGTTGTCCGGCCAGGCGCTGGCGGAACGTTTTGGCGTTTCCCGAAACGCCGTTTGGAAGACCGTGAACGCGCTGAAGGCCGACGGCTATGCTATCGAGTCCACGCCCAACCGCGGCTACCGCCTCGCGCCGTTCAGCGACCGCCTTTCCGAGGAGGGCGTACGCGCGGCGCTAACCCGCCCGTCGCTGCCCGTGTATTGCTATACCACGCTGGATTCCACCAATAACGAAGCCAAGCGTCGACTGGCAGGCGGCGAAACCGGCCCTTTTCTGGTCGCAGCCGAGGAACAAACGGCAGGCCGCGGGCGGCTGGGGCGAACGTTTTTCTCCCCCAGCGGAGCAGGGCTGTACATGACGGTCGCGCTTTCCGCCGGCCGTTCCGCCGAGGAAGCGCTTGGCGTAACGGCGTATGCCGCCGTATCCGTCGCACGTGCCGTGCAGCGGCTGACCGGCCTGCAAACACAGATTAAATGGGTAAACGACCTGTACTTAAACGATCAAAAGGTTTGCGGCATTCTCACCGAAGCCGTGACCGATTTTGAAATCGGCGCGCTGGAAGCGTTGCTGGTGGGCGTGGGCGTTAACCTGCGCCCAGCCCCGCTGCCGCGGGAACTGCAAACCGTCGTCGGTTCGCTGCAATGTGACATTGCCGT
>JADGQP010000028.1 GCA_017881705.1 Christensenellaceae bacterium | reverse complement strand
GTTCAGGTCGTCCCAACCGGCGCTTTTTACGATGACGGGGTAATCCGCATGGCCAGGGCGCGGGCGATCCGGTAAAAAAGCATAGTCCGTGGAATGGGTGTCGGCATTGTCAAACACTGCGGTAATCGGCTGGCCTGTGGTAACGCCATCTTTCAGACCGGAAAGTATGCGCGGCACGTCCGTTTCACGGCGGCCGGTGGCCAGTTCGCCTCCCTTGGCCGCGCGGCGCTGCAAAAAAGCCTCCAGCGCGGGCATGTCAACGTGCAGACCCGCGGGTAGGCCGTCCAATGTCGCGCCGACCACGGGGCCGTGGGATTCGCCAAAAAGCTGCACGCCCAGCGCGTGTCCGATGCGACTGCTCATGTAATTTGCCCTCCCAGTTCGCCATAGGTCTGTAAAAACCCGGGCCAGGATTTGCTGATGGAGTCCACGCCGTTTACGGTGATGGGTTCCTCGCATAGTAGCGCAGCGACTGCCAGCAGCATCACCATGCGATGGTCGCCCCGCGCATCGGCAGTGAATCCGCCTTTCAGCTTCGACGGCCCCCAGATGGTAAGCGTATCGTCATCCTCGCTGATCTCCGCGCGTACGCCCAGACGCGTAAGCAGTTCCTGTGTGGCGGCGAGCCGGTCGCATTCCTTCACGCGCAAGCGGTTCACGCCCGTAAGCGTGGAAACGCCTACCGCCTGCGTGAGCGTCAGCGACAGGATGGGGGCGAGATCCGGAATATCCGAACAATCCACCGCAAGCGGTAAAAGCTCCGCGCGAGAAGGACAGCAAAGCATCAGCCCGTCCGGCAGGTAACGCACGCGCAGCCCCATTTCCCTCAGCAACGAAACGATGCGGCTGTCGCCCTGCAGGGAGAGTTCGCCTGTTTTGGGCGCGCGCATACCGTGCAGAATCACGCCGCTGCCTAGAGCATTGGCGCATAACAGCACCGCCGCCTGCGACCAGTCCGGCGCCACGTCCGCGTCAGACGGGCCTTGCGCCTGTGCTGGCGTAAGCGTAAACAACCCTCCGCCATGTTCTTGAAAATTCATACCAAAGCGCTTCATTTGCGCAAGCGTCATATCCAGATAGGGTCGGCTTACGATGGGCGGCTTTACCGTAAGTGCGGCGGGCGCGGGTTCGCCGTTCGCGTTGCGCGCATGTGCAAGGGCGATCAGCAACCCGGAGGCAAACTGGCTGGAAAGCGAGCCGTCGATTTCATAATCGCCGGCCAGCATCGAGCCGAACACCTCTACCGCGGCGCGCTGCCCGTTACTCGAGGGAACGCGCAACAGTTTCGCACCCAGCTGAACAAACAGCGGGTCGAAAGCCGAAAGCGGGCGGGCAAAAAGCGCGTCCTCCATGGCGAAACGCACAGGCTGCCCGCGCAGTAAAAAGGCGGGGATCAACATGCGAAGCGCGGCTGCGCACGCGTACACTTCACAGTTTACCGGCGCGGCGGTTACCTTCGAAAGCGGCGCGGGGGATACGGCCAGCGTACCGCCATCCCGCGTGACGGTCGCGCCCAGGGCGGTTACGCCGTTGACCATGGCCTGGGTATCATCGCACAGCGGAAAGGAAAAACCGTGGAGGCGACAGGGCATTTCTCCCAACGCGGCTAGCAGCAGCGCGCGGTGCGCTTCGCTTTTCGCAGGGGGCACTTGGGCAACGCCGCGCAATCGCGCCGAGTGGAAAGTGCCGGTTGCCATAGCAAAACCTCCTGTCGATTTTAGGTATCATTTCATAACACTGAAGAGAAATCCTTATGCCATCACAGTATACCATAACCGCAGCCAAAAAAAACGACCGAGCCGAAAGGTTCGAGCGTTTGTTTGTGAAGATAGTACGACGAAAACCTTACTTTTTTTCAACATTTGTAAATGGTTCTGCTGTCTTCTCCCAACATGCCTTCGCCGCGAACTCGCGCAGGCAGGATATTTTTCCGTCCGAGCTGAAAGTCATCAGTGTCACGCCGTCAAATTCGCTTTCCACACCGTCGTACCGGCAGCGAAAAGTCCATTCCGCGGCGGATGCATCGCATTGATGGAGATAGCGCCGCACCTGCCAGGCAAGAACTTCGCCGTGAGGCAGCCAGGCGGCGAACCAGGCGCGTATCTGTCCAAGGCCCTCGTAACGCGAGCCGTCGCTCTCCACATAGAGCGCGTCGTCCGTAAAAAACTCGCCCAACCGCGAACCGTCGCGTGTAAGCCACACGTCGCAGTAAGCCTGAAATAATTTCTCCCTGCGCTGCATTAGGCGGTTCTCCCTATTCTTCGGTAAATTTCGGAGGTTTGCGCTCCTCTTCGGGCGCGATATAGGCAATCTCCATGCGGTCGAAATCAATCTTTTCCAAAAAATGCTCCTGCGTAAAGTGCGTAAGTCTAAATTTCACCCAATCGGTTTGGTGCCGCGGCAGCCACACAGGCATGGACAAATCCAGCTCGTGCGTCGCCTCGCGCAGCGCCGCAAGCGGTTTTTCTGCCTCGCAGGGTATGGTGATATCCCGTATCGCACGGTGAGCGCGAATCAGCCGCACCCACATGCGGCCGCCGCCTTTCCCTTTTACCTTACTCACGCCTGGGGTACCTCGTAATCGGCGCTGCAGGAATGGTCCATAACGGCGTGCATATGCGCCTGCACCGGCAGATGCACGGGATGTGTGCGATAGGCTTCCAACGCTTCGCGGGATACAAAAGTTTCGCACAGGCACAGGTCGCAGCTTCTGGAGGCGGCGGCGAAATCCGCGCCCGCGTCCAGTGTAAGCATGCCCGGAATACGGCCTTTCATGCCGTTAATCAGGCTTAGGGTTTCCTCAATCAGCGCAGGATCTTTATCTTTAAGCCAGAACATCACAATATGGCGAACCATGGACAGTCCCCCTTCTTAATCAACCGATGCGCCCATTATACACGGTCGTTTGCGGCTTGTCGATATGTGCGGGGTGAGCTTCAAGATTGAAACATCGGCGGCTCCAGGGTTGACGCGCCCAAAAAACAAGTTATAATTATGTAGAATTGCCAATAATCTCGGCTGTGTCAAGCAGCGTGAAGGATGGTAGCCGATGCCCGCTTTTGAATCCTTTTGCCGCGTCCCGCTGGTGGATCCCGCTTTCGTCGCCCTGCCGGATCACGCCGTGCATACGGAAGGGACGCTGGAAGCGCTGATACGACGTGCGCTTGATACGGTGGACCTGGCCTCGCTTACGCAGCTGGACGCGGTGCTGGCCACAAAACTTGGCGATTACAGCGAATTGCCGCCCATGCCTAACCTGGCGGCGGCGGCAGCCTATCTGCCTAAAAAATCGAGGCTGTTTATGGACGCGGTGCGCGCTGCCATGCTCATCGCCGTTACGAACAGGGACAAATCCGCGATGCTGGATGTGCTGGCAGCCATGCGCAATTTTTCCGATCGGCTGCCTGCTGTGGGTGAATACGATCTGCTGCCCGTTGGCGCGGATGCGCTGCGCGTAGCTTCGGAGCTCTACCGGCGGACGGGGCAGCGCTTTTTACTGACGCTGATGGAACGCCTGCGTGTGCAGCTGCCGGACGTGTCCGGCATGTTCCATTCCTTTCCGTTTCTTAAACCGTTCGTGCCCGAGCCTGTGGCGGATGACGCCGCAGACGAGGCGTCGCAGTACTTCCGCCGTATGAAAATGTTGGGCACAGGTTCGCTTACAGCCGACGCGCTGTCCATTTGCGCGCAGCTGGCCCTGTTCAGCGGTTCGGCGCGGGACGCCAGCGCCTCCAAAGCCGGTGTTTCGGCCCTGCAGCGCTATCACGGCATGCCGCATGGCGCATTTTCGGCCGATCCATTTCTGGCGGGCCGCGACCCCGCCCGCAGCGCGGACCTGCCCGCCGTGTGCGCGCAGCTGGAAGCGCTTCACGACCTGCTGGCCGCCAGCGGGGATGTCGCTTATGCCGAAAGAATGCAGCGCATCACCGAAAACGCGCTGGCCGGGCTGTTTCACCCGGATGGCTTGTGCGCGGGGCAGGCTGTCAACCGTTTTGCGCAGGATGATACCTGCCTGGACGAAAAGGCCGAACCCGCTCAGAGCACGGCGCTGCTGCGCGCGCTTTACGCCGTGCGCCGCTCTGTTTGGATGCTCAAGGGCGACGATGAACTGGCGATGCTGCTGCCCTACGACGGCTGCTGCCTTACGCGCCTGGATGGCACGCCCGTGCGCCTGGCCGCTAAAACCAGCGGCAACGTGACTGTGACCATTTCGATCGAGGCAAAACAGCCGGCGGAGTTTGCCTTATGCCTGCATGTTCCCGGATACGCGCAGGGCGCGACCGTCGCCGTAAACCAGGAGCGGCCACAACCGGCGGAGTGCGGCAAGCTGCACGTGATTCGCAGGCTTTATAAAACGGGTGACACCGTGACCCTTACGCTCAACTGCCGTCCGTTTTTGGAAAACGGATACCGCGGCAGCGTAAGCGTCCATTGCGGCGCGATGCTGATGGCACTGCCCCTGCCGGACGAGAACGCCGCCTGGCAGTACGCGCTGGACGGTGACGCGGCACTGTCCCTGGAATGGGATGGCGGGCGTCCGCGTGCACGTGTGGAAGCATGCGCCGTGGAGCGCTGGCATGCGCGAAACGGCGTGATCCTCCCTCCGCCACAGGGATGCGACATGGGGGAGGCCTATGAGCTTACGCTCCTTCCCTACGCTGATACGCTGGGGCGAATCGCCGCGTTTCCGCTGGCGTCCCACCGCATATGAGCGAAGCCCAGAACCCTGCGTTACCATGGATCGGCCTCGCGCCGATGGCCGGCTTGAGCGACCTGCCGATGCGTACTCTGTGCTACCGTATGGGGGCGGATTACGCCTGCACCGAAATGGTCAGCGCCGTCGGCTGGATGTGCGCGAAGCCCGATAACCCCGCTTACCAGATGTTGCTTGCCACCGACCCGCTGGAATATAACACCGCCGTGCAGCTGTTCGGCAAGGATCCCATCGTTATGGCCGAAGCCGCCGCAAGAGCCTGTGAGCTGAAGCGCTTTACCTCGATTGATATCAACATGGGCTGTCCCGTACGCAAGGTGACCGCCGCGGGGGAGGGAAGCGCGCTGCTTCGCACACCCGAGCTGGCTGTGAAGATTATGGAAGCGGTAAAGACACACAGTTACCTGCCGGTGACGGTGAAAACACGACTGGGCTACGATGTGGACAACATGAACGCGTTGTTTCTGGCAAAGGCAGCGCAGGCGTTAAAGTTTCAGTGGATTTGCATCCATGGGCGTACCAGAGCGCAGATGTACGGCGGCGCGGCGGATTACGCGGCGATCGGTCAAATCGCGCGCCAGGTAGACATTCCCGTGGTTGCCAACGGCGACGTATCCACGCCCGAAGGGGCGGTGCGCGCCGCTAAGGAAACGGGCTGCGCAGGGCTGCTGATCGGCCGCGGCGCCATGGGGAATCCGTGGATCTTCAGGCGGGCGCACCAGCTGTTTTGCGGCGAACCCGTGGAAGGGATATCATCCGAAGAACGCCTGAACACGGCGCTTTCGCACATTGACCATATGGTCGTTTTCAAAGGTGAGAAACTGGCCGTGGCGGAAATGCGCACCCATATCGGGCACTATATCGCCGGCGTCCGCGGCGCGGCGGCTCTTCGCAGGGCGCTTAACACCGCGGCGACCGCCGCGGAGCAAAAGGCTCTTTTACAATCGCTTTTTACCCGCGCAGAACAGGAGGATCAGCCTTGACCAAACGCATAGTTGCTTTAACGCTTTGCCTGGCGATGCTGGCAGGCTGCGGTATGCCCGCGCAGGCGGACACGGCCGCGCTGGACGCGGCGTTTTCCCGTTGGTTTCAGGACGTGCCCGAGGTACATTTTACCGCGACGCTTCAGGTGAATACGCTGCAGCCCTTTGCCGATACGACGGTAAACCTGCTGAACAGCTTCCTTAAGCATGTTACGGTTTCCGCCGATCTGCAGTCTTCCGGAGAGAATAGCCAAACCGACGCGCAGATTGCGCTGGAAGGGAAAACGGCGGCGGATTGGTCGGAGAGCGAGCAAAACGGCGCGTATACCTTCACCACGTCGCTTTTACCCAGGCGCACGCTGACCTCGGCACAAACTTCGCCCGCGGGGCTGTTTACTGCCAAGGACGGCCAGAACGGGCAAAGCGCGGCTAATGCCGGAGCCGACCAGGCCTTTTCCAGCCTGGACGCGTTTACGCAGCTGCAGCAATGCTACCAGGCGCTGACGGACGGAATAGCGCCCTACGCGACGGAAAAAAAGGCGAACTACAATATTAAAAACGTCGGCAAGGGCGTATGGAGCCGCGTAGCGCACCTGACGAAGGAACAATGCGACGGGCTGGTTTCCCAGCTACGCGCCGTGCTTGCCTGCGGAATGGACGACGCGTACCGCGCGCAGCTGGCGCAGATGACCTTTGAAAATGGGCTGACGGTCGCCCTGTACCGAAACGCTGACGATAAAGATATCTGCGTGTATATCAAGGGCAACGCGGACGACGCGGACGGAACCAGGCGCAAGCTGACCTTCCAATGGGCGTTCGCAACGAACGGGCAGGAACGTACTGACACGTACCGGTTCG
>JADGQP010000027.1 GCA_017881705.1 Christensenellaceae bacterium | reverse complement strand
GCACCAGAAATCCGATGGCGAAGGCGATCATCGTAGGCAGCACGAAGATCGGCCAGTATTTTTTAATGGCTTTCTCCATCTGTTTACCTCCTATTTCACGAAGGTTTTTATAAGCGCTCACGAACCTGCGATACAATATGTTTCTCTTTATCCGCCGCTAAATCCTTCCTGGCGGCTGAACTGAAAAAACCGTTATCGTGCGCGGGCTCGTCAGCGCCTCCCCACGTTCTTCACGCGGAGTTCGCCGTGAATAACCGCCGCGCGGCAGGGGTATTCCCCTGCCGCGCTTTGGCATGCAAGCAACGCTTGCGTTATTTCTGCGGGTTGGCAGCGGCGTACTCGGTCGCCCAACCGTCCACAAAGGCTTTCACAACGCCGTCCCACTTGCCGGTGCCCTGCGCGTATTCCAGCAGCGCGGCGCCAACGCCGTTCTTCCAGTTCTCGGAAGGCATGGTGGTGAAGGTCCACGCAACGGAGGTCTTGCCCGCGGCGATGTACTCGTTGGCGGCCTTGATGAGTGCGTTGTTGGCGGCATAACCGTTGTCAAAGGTCTTAAACGGAGTTACGAAGCCCATCTTGTTAGCCATCGCGTCGCGGCCTTCGTCGCTGGTGATGACCCACTTGAGGAAGTCCTTGGTGGCCTGGATGTTCTCGGCGGAAGCGTTCTTGTTGATGCACCAATAGTTTTCGGAACCGGTGCAAAGGCCCTGGTTCTCTTCGCCTTCAACGCCGATGTAGATGGGGAGCATACCCAGCTGGTCGTCGGTCATACCGGCCTTGATGCAATCGCCATACGCCCAGGTGCCGTTCTGGTAGAATACCGCGTCGCCCAGCGTGAAATCGGCCAGCGCATCCTCGCCGGTCTTGGCGCCGATCATCGCGGGAGCACAGGTAGCGTCGTTGATGTAGAGGTCCCAGATTTGTTTGTAGTTGTCCAGGTAGGTGCCCTTGATGGCCGCGGTAGAACCGATGCCGTCCGCCTTGTATTCGTAGTAGATCGGCAGGTTGGCCAGGTGGGTCTTAAAGCGCCAGTCGGAGCTACTGTCCATGCCGGCGGAGGTGAAGGCGCCCTGCACGCCCAGCTCGTCCTTGCGGGCCTGGATATCGTCCGCAACGGCCTTGAGGGTCTTAAAGTTGACGATCTCGGAAACATCTTTGATTACGGCTTTGTCCAGCGCGCAGTACTTAGCCAGCAAAGTCTTGTTGTAGATGATGCCGTAGGTCTCGATGACGTACGCGATGCCCAGCACCTGGTCGCCATCTTTCAGGGCGAAATCATCGCTCTTGAGGTTTTCATACAGCGCTGTGTCTTTCAGATCCGCGCAATAGTCTTTCCAGTTGCTCAGGCCTACGGGGCCGTTGACCTGGAACAATGTGGGCGCATCCGCCTTTTCAATCTCGGAGCGCAGCGTATCCTCGTAGGTGCCGGAAGCGGCGGTTACCACGGTAACAGGCACGCCGGTCTGCTGGGTGTACAGTTTGGCAAGATCCTGCCACTGTTGATCCTGTTCGGGCTTGAAGTTGAGGTAGTACACGGAACCGGTAGCCGCCGCAGCACCTGCGGATACGGTTACCAACGTCAGCGCCATGGCTAAAGCCAAGGCAAGAGCCAAGATTTTTTTCATGTGGGAACTCTCCTTTTTATTGTTCTATGTAAAGCGGTTCTCCGCTTCGCATCGTTTCAATGTGGCCACGATTTTGTCGCCTTCAGCGCGTAGCCGCCGGGGCCGTTTCAAACCATATCGTGACCGCTCAGATGAGTAAAACCATCAGGAAAACGTTTGCACAATATGCAACAACAAAAATTCCTTGGTTTCCTTCATCTCCGTTTCTCTGAAGCAATCATATCACTCTGTGCAAACGTTGTCAATCCATAATTCATATAATTTGGTGCGGTTCATCGTACAAATTTCCTATATTTAAGCGTATTTACCCGGTTAAAAGAAAACTCCTTCCTTACGCTGAAGCGGTCGCCGCGCTTTCACCGCCCGTCGTCGCAATTCGTCCGCGAGTTTTCTCCGTCGTGATAAAGTCCGCTGCTGATTACGCAGCGACGCAAGCGTGTTACCGCCTGTTCTGCGCTGTTCAAAATGCGCGGAATGTGTTATGATCGCTTCTCATAGAGAGGGGAGAGAACCGGCCTTTCGCCGGAGCAGATGAAAAATAACAATTATGAAATGGATATGACCAGCGGCTCGATATACCGCAAAGTTGTTCGCTATTCCATCCCGTTGATCCTCACAGGCTTTTTACAGCTATTATACAATGCAGCGGATATTATTGTGGTGGGTCAGTATTGCGGCAAGGAAGCGCTGGCGGCGGTAGGTTCCACCAGTTCGCTGATTAACCTGCTCGTCAACGTTTTTATGGGTCTTTCCGTGGGCACCAGCGTGGCGATTGCCCAGCAGCAGGGCGCGGGTGACCGGCGCGCGGTTATGGAAACAGTGCATACCTCCATCGCCCTGGCGCTGATTTGCGGTTTTGGCGTCGGCATATTTGGCTTTTTCATGGCCAGGCCGCTGCTTTTATGGATGGGCTCGCCCCAGGACGTGATTGACGGTTCCTCTCTTTACATTCGCATTTACTTTATTGGCATGCCCGCCAACATGCTCTACACCTTCGGCAGCGCTATCCTGCGTGCCGTAGGCGACACCAAACGGCCGCTGTATTACCTGACCGCCGCGGGGTTAATCAACATCACGCTTAACCTGGTTTTCGTAATCGGTTTTAAGTGGGCGGTGGCGGGTGTCGCCTGGGCCACGATCATTTCCCAATTGATCTCTGCGGTTCTGGTAATCAACTGCCTGATCCACTCCACCGGCAGCGTGCGCTTCTTCCCCAGGCAAACGCGCCTGCACCGCGCGGCGCTGAAGCCCATCTTACGCATCGGCCTACCCGCGGGGTTGCAGGGCTCGCTGTTTTCCATCAGCAATGTGCTGATCCAGTCCTCCATCAACTCCTTCGGCTCTGTAGCCATGGCCGGCTGTGCGGCATCCGGCAACCTGGAAGGCTTTGTATACACCGCCATGGATAGTATCTATCAGGCCTGCCTTACGTTCGTGGGACAAAACGTGGGCGCCCGGCAGTACCGTCGCGTACGGAAAACCATGTGGGTCTGCATGGGGGTAGTAACCGTGGTAGGCGTGCTGACCGGCGGGCTGTTCGGCCTTTTCGCACCGCAGTTGATCAGCATTTACTCCACCGACCCCGAGGTGATCCGCTGGGGCACCCGACGCCTGCTCATCATCTGCCTTACCTATTTCCTGTGCGGGCAGATGGAGGTGCTGGTGGGCCAGCTTCGCGGGCTGGGCTACAGCGTGCTGCCGATGATCGCCACACTCACGGGCGTATGCGGGCTGAGAATCATATGGATCTATACGGTATTTGCGCAATACCGAACGCTGGAAGTTCTTTTATGGAGCTACCCGATTTCGTGGCTGGTAACGATCGTTTTCCACGCAGCCACCTACTACATTGTACAAAAGCGGTTCCCCCGGGAAAACCTGGCGCTCCTTGCGCGGGAAATGGCCTAAAAAGAAGGCGGACGAATCGTCCGCCTTCTTTTTAGGCCTTCTTGCATTCCAGCCGCTGTTTCAGGTATACGATCGCTTCCTCGTACCCCTTAAAGCCCAACCCGACGAAGGATTTTTCGCAAGCCATGCCCGCGTAGCTCACCTGCCGGAAAGGCTCCCGCTTGCTCACGTCGCTCAGGTGTACTTCCACGGCGGGAAGGTCGACGGCCTTGAGCGCATCCAGAATAGCAATGCTGGTGTGCGTGTACGCGGCGGGGTTAATCACGATGCCGTTCACTGTGCGGTACGCGCTTTGGATTTTATCCACAATCGCGCCTTCGTGGTTGCTTTGGAAGCATTCCACCTCCACGCCCTCGCGCTGCCCAACCTGGCGAATCAAGCGCAGCAGATCGTCGTACGTCTGCTCGCCGTAGATGGTTTTTTCCCGGATACCCAGCATATTCAGGTTGGGGCCGTTAATCACCAAGAGCTTCATCCAATCCCTCCAGTACCTTTCGGGCGCAACCCGCTGGCGTTTGGTCGTTCGCAACTATGTAATCGGCCGTATCTCGGTACAGCAGAGCACGTTCGGTTTCCATGCGGGTCAGCGCCTCCGGCCCAGTCGACAGCGGCCTGCCCTCGGTTCGCAGCAGGTTCAGGGGCCGCGTAAGCCACACGACGGCGCTGTTTGAGCGCAGGTTCGCCCGATTCTCCGCCGCCAGCACCGCCCCGCCGCCGACAGCCAGCACCAGCCCGCTCTTGACAGTGTAATCGGCGATCACCGCGGTTTCCAGCGCGCGAAACGCGCTTTCGCCATCCTCCTTGAAAATCTGCGGTATCGGCTTGCCTGCCCGGCGCACGATTTCCGCGTCCGTATCCACGAAAGTCCGCCCGAGCGCCTGAGCGCACAGCATACCCACCGCGCTTTTCCCGCAGCCGGGCATTCCCACCAGCGTCAGGTTGGCCGTTTCCCGCCGAAGCGCTTTTTCCGCCGCACGCACCGTTTCCGGTGAAACCGCGCGCCCATCGAACCGTTCCCTAGCGCGGGCGGCCT
>JADGQP010000026.1 GCA_017881705.1 Christensenellaceae bacterium | reverse complement strand
GTATCAGCACGGCGATTTTCATAGGCGATCTGGCGCCTCCGTTTGCGATTTTTCCCTTGAATGTTCAGCCACAGAATACCATGCGCCCATCCGTTTGTCAAACGCGGTGCTTGACGGATGCGCCCGCGCGCGTTACAATCCCCAAAAGGAAAAAGAGGGGGGAACGCCCGTGAAAACCATCGGCCTCATCGGCGGCATGAGCTGGGAAAGCACGGTAACCTACTATCAGATTATCAACCAACGGGTGAACACGGCGCTTGGCGGCTACCACAGCGCGAAGATGCTTCTTTATAATGTGGATTTCGCCCAGGTGGAGCCTGCTCAGCGCGTGGGCGACTGGCAGCAGGTGGGCGAGCTGCTGGCGGACGCGGCGCGGCGGCTGGAGCGCGGCGGCGCGGACTTTGTGCTGCTGGGCACCAATACCATGCACAACAGCGCCGCGCAGATTGAGGCGGCGATTTCCGTACCCTTCGTACACATCGCGGACGCGGCGGCCGAGGCGCTTGCGGAAATGGGCGTAACACGCGCGGCGCTGCTGGGCACGCGCCCCACCATGGAACTGCCTTTTTACCGGGAACGGCTGGAACGCTTTGGCATCGCCGTGGATATTCCCCTGCCGGAAGAGCGCGAGATGCTTCACCATGTGATTTTTAACGAACTGTGCTTTGGTAAGTTCCTGCCGGAAAGCAAAGCCGCATACCTGCGCGTAATCGAGCGCATGGCCGGCGCGGGCGCGCAGGCGGCGATTTTGGGCTGCACGGAAATCGGCATGCTGCTGTCGCAGCGGGATACGGCCGTGCCGCTGCTGGACACGACCGTGGCGCACGCCGAAAAAGCGGTGCGGCTGGCGCTTACCTGAACTGTCAAAAAGTGAGCTTTGCCACTTTTTTGAGCTTCGGGTATGGTTTGCGGCAAAGCCGCAAACTCCCCGCCAGGCCGGCAGAGCCGGTCGATACGAACGGGTTTCAGAGGGCTGTGGTCCTCCGAACCCTCCTGTAAGCAGGCTTCCATAATAAACTGCGCGTCGCGCCCCCGCCTGTACAGGCGAGGGCGCGGCATAATTTTTATCGTGTTTTATTGTTTATTGCTCGCCCAATGCGCCTGTTCGATTGCCAGGTCGCGGTGGGTCACGCTCACGCGCTGGCCCTGGGCTTTGAGCTGTTCGCACAGGTATTCCGCGATGGCTACGCTGCGGTGCGCCCCGCCCGTACAGCCCACGGCGATTACCAACCGGTGCTTGCCCTCATTCACGTAATTGGGCAACAGGAACGTGAGCATATCCATGCACTTGGTTAAAAACGTCTGCGTAACGGGGTGGTTAAGCACAAAATCCTTTACGTCCTCATCTAACCCCGTATGGTGCCCAAGCTCCGGAATATAGAAGGGGTTGGGCAGAAAACGCACGTCGAACACCAAATCGCCGTCCCGCGGGATGCCGCGCTTAAAACCGAAGCTGAGCAGTTCAATCCGTAAAATCGGCTCGTTGCCCGCCTGGTTAACGATCTCCCGCAGCTTCGCCTGCAGGGCGCTGGTTTTGAGTTCGCTTGTGTCTATTACGTGGTTGGCTGTTTCCAGAAGCGGCTGCAGGCGGTTGCGCTCGGCGGCGATGGCTTCTTCCAGGCTCATGCCCTCGCCAGCCAGCGGATGGTCGCGGCGGGATTCCTTATAGCGGTTTACCAGCATCGCGTCGTGCGCTTCGATAAACAGCGTGTCAATCACAAAGCCCACGCTGCGGGCTTCGTCGATCATCTTCACGACCGCTTTGGCGTCGAAAAACTCGCCGGAGCGAATATCCACGGCGATCGCCACCAGCGGGCGGCTGATGTTGGAGGCTTTGCAGGCTTCCATGAAGCGTACCAGCATCATCGGCGGCAGGTTGTCCACGCAGAGCGCGCCCAGGTCCTCCAGCGTGCGAATCGCAACGGTTTTCCCGGCGCCGCTTAAGCCGGTTACGATTAAAAACTCCACAGGCAACCCTCCTTTACGATTCGTCGCGGCTATGCCGTGCTCAAGGCTACGCCGCGCCAAGCTCCTCGCCCACCACGCGCACCTCAGGTTCCAGCGCCACGCCTGTTTTTTCCAGCACAATCCGCTGCACCTCGGCCATCAGTGTCAAATAATCCGCGGCGGTGCCGTTTCCGTCGTTGACCAAAAACCCAGCGTGCAGCGTGCTCACACTCACGCCGCCCACGCGCAGGCCCTTCAGCCCGCATTGCTCAATCAGTGTTCCCGCAAACTGCCCGGGCGGCCGTTTGAACGTACTGCCGCAACTGGGCAGCGTAAGCGGCTGTTTTTCCCGCCTGCGGGCGGCATACTCCCGCATGGCGGCGCGGATTGCGTCCCCGTCCCCCGCGGCAAGCGCAAACGTGACGTCCAGAACGATTTCCGTTTCCCCGTCCGGCTCGTTCAGGCGGCTATGGCGGTAACTAAAATGCATTTCCTCACAGGTATAGCGCCGAATCTCGCCCAAAAGCGTTGTGCAGGTAACGCTTCGCACCACGTCTTTCATTTCCCCGCCGTACGCGCCTGCGTTCATCACTACGCCGCCGCCTACCGTGCCCGGGATGCCCGCGGCGAACTCCAGCCCCGTAAGCGCCGCTTCCGCAGCGGCGTTGCTCACCTTTACCAGCGTCGCGCCTGCCTGCGCGGCAAAGGTATAGCGCCCGTCCGCCCGCAGCACGGGCGGTTCGACCACCGAAAACCCTTCCCCAAGCCGAAGCGTAAGCCCCGGCAGACCGCCATCCCTCACCAGAAGGTTGGTGCCGTTGCCAATTACCAGCACGGGTACGTCCAGCCGCCGCGCCAGCCGTAAAATTTTCACGAGCCGCTCGGCGGAGAACACCTCGCACAGTACCTCGGCCGGCCCGCCCAGACCCAGCGAAGTATAGCGGCACATGGGCGCGTTTTCCAGCACGTCTTTTTTTCTCGTCAGGAGGCGCAGCCCAGCCAGAAGTTCCGTTTTACGGGATTCTTCCATAGGCGTCCCTCCTTTGTGCGCTTTGTTGTATTGTAGCGCACTTGGGAACGCCTGTCAAAGTTTTCGCCAACAGCCGGCAGTTTTTTACAGATGAGGCGGGTTAAACGTTGAGCTCCGCTTTTTCGCCCAACTCGTTTTGGTGCGCGTTCAGCAGCGGATCCACACAGTCGGTCACGAACTCCTCCACCTGGCGGACGCTGCGGCCGATAAAGTTCTTCGGCTCCAAAATCGCCTGAATATCGCTTCTACTCACCTTAAAATCGGGATCGGCGGCGATGCGGTCCACAAGGTCGTTCTGTCCGCCTTCCTCTTTTACCACGGCTGCCGCCTGCTGGCTGTACACGCGCAGTTTTTCGTGCAGCGCCTGCCGGTCGCCGCCTTTTTTAACCGCGTCCATCAGGATGTTCTCGGTCGCCATAAAAGGCAGCTCGTTCATCACGCGCGCGCGGATCACCTTGGGGTAGACCACCAGCCCGTCGCACACGTTCATCATCAGGTTCAAAATCGCGTCGGTCGCCAAGAACGCCTCGCTGACCGCGATACGGCGGTTTGCGCTGTCGTCCAGCGTGCGCTCAAACCATTGCGTGCCCGCGGTAACGGCGGAGTTGAGCGCGTCCACCATTACGTACCGGCTTAGCCCGCTGATGCGCTCGCTGCGCATGGGGTTGCGCTTATAGGGCATGGCGGAGGAGCCGATCTGGTGCGTTTCATAGGGTTCCTCCATCTCCTTGAAGCTCTGTAAAAGCCGAAGATCATAGCTGAATTTGCTGGCGCTTTGCGCGATGCCGGAAAGCACGCTGATCACCTGGTAATCCATCTTGCGGCTGTACGTTTGCCCGCTCACGGGCACCACACGGGCAAAGCCCATATCCGCTGCAATATCCTTTTCCAGCTGCAATATCTTTGCGTCGTCGCCGTCCAGCAGTTCCATAAAGCTGGCTTGCGTGCCGGTAGTGCCCTTGCTGCCCAGCAGCGCGAGGGTGTCCAGCCGGTGTTCCGCTTCCTCATAATCCATCAGCAGATCGTTGAGCCACAGGGTGGCGCGCTTACCCACGGTAGTCAGCTGAGCGGGCTGCAGGTGCGTGTAGGCCAGCGCGGGCAGGGCGCGGTATGTCATGGCGAAATCGCGCAGTTCCTTCATTACGTTGAGCAGTTTGTGGCTCACCAGCGTAAGCCCCTGCTTCATCACCAGCACGTCGGTATTGTCGCCCACGTAACAGCTGGTGGCGCCCAGGTGAATAATGCCTT
Source organism: Christensenellaceae bacterium (assembly GCA_017881705.1). GTDB lineage: Bacteria > Bacillota > Clostridia > Christensenellales > Aristaeellaceae > CAXXOK01. The sequence continues at coordinate 929 of JADGQP010000026.1, read as the reverse complement.
TCGCCTTGGGGCACTGTACGCCGTAGGCATACACGTGGCTCATCACATCGTGGCGTACTTCGCGCTCCCGCGCCTGGGCCACGTCGTAGTTAATATCGTCCCTGTGCGCTTCCAGCTCGGCAATCTGCTCGTTGGTAATGGGCAGGCCCTGTTTCTGCTCGGCTTTCGCAAGGCTGATCCACAGCCTGCGCCAGGTACGGAATTTATTATCCTCGGAGAAGATAAACTGCATCTCAGGGCTGGCATATCGCGTGGAAAAGGGGCTCACATACGCGGAATGCTCGGACATGGAAACCCTCCTTATTGCTTGGACGCGCGCGGCTGCGCGGTTATCGGGCGAAGGTCGGCCGGAAATAGGCTACCCCGCCTTCAAAAAGCGGCTGGAATGTATTCCCTTCGACATTCCGGTAGAGATTCCTGCCGCTGCGCTCGGTATGCGCCATCTTACCCAACACCCGCCCGTCCGGAGAAGTGATGGCTTCCACCGCCAGAACGCTTCCGTTGGGGTTATAGCGCAGGTCCATGGACGCATCTCCGTCCAATCCCACATACTGCGCGGCAATCTGCCCGTTTTGAACCAGCCGCGCAAGCAGCGCGTCCCCGCAGACGAAACGGCCTTCCCCATGGCTGACGGGTAAAGTATAAATCTCCCCGACCTTGCACTTTTGCAGCCAGGGGCTTTTATTGCTGGCAATTCGGGTGCGTACCAGCAGGCTCTGGTGGCGGCCGATGGTGTTAAACGTGAGGGTCGGGCAGGACTCGTCCGTATCCATGATTTTGCCAAAGGGCACCAGCCCCAATTTAATCAGCGCCTGGAAACCGTTGCAGATGCCCAGCATCAGCCCGTCGCGCTCGTTTAGCAGGGCGGTTGCGGCCTGCGCTACGGCCGGGTTTCTGAAAAACGCCGTGATAAACTTGCCGCTGCCATC
>JADGQP010000025.1 GCA_017881705.1 Christensenellaceae bacterium | reverse complement strand
CATAGAACAGGCAGGCGTTACCGTGATAACATTACACGGCCTCCGGCACAGCTTCGCCACCCGCTGGGTTGCTCATGACAATGACATTAAAGGCTTGAGCGAGATTCTAGGCCATGCCGATGTAGCAACCACGCTTCGCAAGTATGTTCACAGCGACCCGACGCACAAGGCTAGTATGATGCAGATGATGGGCACATACGAATAATTGATACATTGCCGAAAGCCTTGATAATACTTAATTCTCGGCATTTGCGGTACATTTACGGTTCATTATTGGGCTATTGGTGGTACAGCTCAAACCCTTACCACACAACAATATCTGAATTAGTGGGATTAACGGTACACTTTTTCGGGAAATGAAATATAGAATCGCCCGTAAAATCACATGAAAATACCCCTTAAAACAGCGTGAAAAAAGCTGGTTGGAGCAGAATTGGAGCGGAGGTCAAAATTAGTATTATAAAACAGCTCAAAGCAAAACCCCCAAACCTTTACGGCGTGGGGGTTTCACGTTGGAGCTGATGACGCGATTCGAACGCGTGACCTCATCCTTACCAAGGATGTGCTCTACCGACTGAGCTACATCAGCCCGTTTTGGGCAACGCGATTATCATACACGAACTCCGATTAAATTGCAAGACTATTTGGTAAATTCCCCGCGAAAAAACGGGCGTTCTCAACCGCTTTGCGGCCTTAGGCATCCGTTTCAGCGCAGCAACCGCGCAAGCGGTACGGACACGGGCCGCGCATCCTCGCCAAGCACCGTAACCGGCAGCGACACGGCTGTAACGGGCGCATTCGCCAGCTTGTCCATCGGGGCGATCGGCGCAATCGGTCGGCGCCCGCGCACACGCACGGCAAAATCCTGCTCATTGATAAGCGGAGTAGGCAGGGTGACGCCGGAATACTCCCGCCACGCCAGGCTGTGCACATCGCTGCCCGCCAGCATGGTCAGGCCCAGGTTTTTCGCATAACGGTACGCCAGCACGTTTTCCTCTGCGGAATTGGCAACGTTGTATACCTCCACCCCGTCCACGCACGCGGTGTTCAGAAAAATGCGGCGGATATAGCTGCGGTCGCGGAAAGGGTGCGCCTGTACCACGCATCCGCCATAGCGGTGCACCTCGGCATACTGTTGGGCGCGCGTCCAGCTTTTCACCTCCGGGTGCTCGTACAGCCACGCCCTGTCCAGCCCGTATACCAGATATTCGTCGCCGTCATATCCCTGTTCCCAGCCGAAAAGTACCTGAAAACTGCGGCGGTCGCCCTCGGCTTTCGCCTGCTCGTAACCCTCGCAGAAAGCGTCCACCTGATCACGCCAGGGCATTGCCCGGTCTACGGCGGTGTTGCCGCCGAAAAAGTGATCGGTCACGAACATCCCCTGATAACCCCTGTCCCGGTATACGGGAATATAGTCGCGTCCATGCGCGATACCACAGGCGCTGGCTTCGCAGGTGTGCAGGTGAGTTTCATACATATAGGGCATGCAGCGCGCAACCTTTCAGTCCGAGCAGCCGCGCGGGCAAACCGGGGTCGGTCTGCCCGCGCGGCTTATGGCTAATCATTTTTGATGGCTGGGAGGTTTCCGGCCCGCTCCGCGCGGAGGCTCCTGCTTTTTCTGTTTTGCGCGCGGTGGCTCGGCAGCCGTTTCCGTTTTACCCTGTTTTTCAATCGGTTTGCCGTTTGCGCGCAGCCGTTTCTTTCCGCGCAGAGCGGCGCGCGCCTCGGCCTCCTCGCGGGTTGAAGGTTTGGGTGGTTTAAACGTCAGCTTTGCCGGCTGCTTATCGTGCGGCATGGGCGTATCCAACACGCGATAGAAGCGTGGGTTAAAAGCCGAGGACAGCCTGAACTGCAGACGGCGCAGCAGGTTTGCGCCGTGATAAGCGCCGCGGTACACATCGCGCGCACGTGTCGACTGTTGTCGCGTGGGTTCCACGCGGGCATAATTGCAAAGCGTCAGTATTCGCCATAGCGGCAGGATCGGCACAGGGAACGCATGCACAGCGTCGATGCGTCCGGCGTACAGCAACGGCGTCTCACCCGGCTTGGGCTTGCGCTTGCTGTAATTGAGCAGTTGCTGCACTGCGGCGGCGTATATAAAGATTTTCTCCCGTTCGGTCGCCTTGCGGGCCGCCACGCGGTCGGGACTGCGCAGCGCTACGCGTGCGCCCAGCGCGGCCAGCAGAACCAACAGCGCCAACGCCAGCCACAGCGAAGGATTGCTCTGGTCGTCATTTGGGGTGTTGTCGGGGTTATCCGTGTTTTGATCCTGGGGGGGCGCGTTGGACGGTCCCGGCGAAGGCGTCGGGAGATCCGAACCCGAATTGTCGTCCGGGTTGGGGGTCGGGGTCGGTTCATCCTTCGGGGAGGTCGTCGGTTCGGGTGATTTATCGCTCTGCGGCGGCGTGTTCCCGCTTTCCTGCTGCAAAGGCGTCGGGTCGAAAGGCACCCAGCCGAATCCCTCGAAATACACCTCCGTCCATGCGTGCGCATCCTTGCCGGTCACATAAGCCAGGCCGTCCGCTCCGGGCTGCGCCAGAAAACCCTCCACATACCGCGCGGGCAGGCCAGCCATGCGGCACATCACCGTCATGGCGGAAGCGAAATAGGTGCAGTACCCTTCCTTGCCCACATAGAGGAAATAGGTCACGAAATCCTTATTTTGCGGCGGGGTTTCGGGGCTCAGGGTATAATGGTAGTACTTTTGCAGATGGCGCATAATCGCCATGGCCTTGCCGTAGGGCGTGGTTTCCTGCGCCACAATGCTCTTTACATCGTCGAAAACCTTCTGCTCCATATGGCTGGGCAGTTGGGTATAAGCGCTTAGAAGATCCTGATAATACGCGTCCTTTTTTTGCGCGGCGTTCACCAGCGCGTCCAGCCCCGTTTCACCGCCCTCGAATACCGGCGCGAAAACGGTATATCGGTCGTCGCGCTGAAGATCGCGGGTGATAAACAGTTCGCTGGAATCATTAAAGTACGGCACCATATCGTTTTGCATGTTCAGGCTGCGTAAAAACAGCGGCGTGAACACGGTGGAGGCGGCGCTGTTTTGCATCTGCACGGAGATCGCCTTTTGATCCAGCAGCGCGGACGCTTTTAAAATCGCGTCCCCGGGCAGCAATTCCAAAAATGCTTCGCGGCGCTGTGCCTGCCAGCGTGGGTTAATATATAGGTAGCGTTTGGCGCTGGAAGTGTCGGTGAACGCGCGGCCGTCGTAGTAGTCCCTGGATACGGCGCGTAGCAGGGTTTTCTGGTTCGTTTTCACCGTCATCACAGGGTACTCGCTGGGTTCCACCTCGCCGCCCAGCTGGCTGTTGCCCATGGGATAAAAACCATAGGCGCCGATGGTGAACACATCGCGCGGTTCCGTGAAAAACAGGTAATCGCTGATCGCCTGCTTCAGGCCGCTCGCGGCTTTGGCCAGCGGTTCGATTACCACCCTGCCCGAAGGCGTAATCAGCATGGAAAGCAACACCGCTATAAGCGCCATGGGCAGCACGTGCAGCACATTGATTTTCTCGTGCGCCGACTGCGCTTTCATCAATAGCAGCGCGACCAGCGCGGGCGTAACATACCACAACAAGCTGGCCCGTCCCAGGCTCCACAGCCCGAACATCACAAGCAGCACCACCAGCGCGGCGGGCAGGAACCCCACCCCACGCTTGGAAAACACATAACCCAGCGCTACCGTAAGCACCGTGAGGAGGCTCGCCACCTGCGCACCGAAAAGCGGCAGCACCGCCGAGTACCCGGAAAAAAACAGCGCCAGCGCCTTAAAGGCTTCCGTCCAAGCGCCCAGCAGCCCCATTCCGGGTAAAAACAACTGCAGAATTGTCGCCGTACCCAACAGCACCCAAAGCAGCACGCGTGTTTTGCGGCTAACGCCCATCACCGTGAGCAGTACGAGCATCCCCAGCGCAATCAAGAGCGAAGTAAGCGCGTATTCACCCAGATCCAACGCCAGAAGCAGCGGCAGCGCGATACCGGCGGTCAGCAAAAAAGCGATCCCAAAGCGGGTCAGCGGCTCCTTTTGCAAAAACGCCGGTTTACTCACGTATTCGTTCTCCTTTGTGTTCATTACCCATACACCGCGGCATCAAGCCGGGTCAGCAGCTCTGCGGTGAAACGAAGTTCACTTCCACGCCCGCCTGCTGCAGCCGGCCTACCAACGCAAGCAGATTGGGTTCCTCCGGTTGGTACGTCGCAAGGTACAGCCGCACGTTAGGCCCCATGCGCTTCATGCGGCCTATCAGATCCACAATCACACCGGTCAGCCGCGTGGTGATAATCACCACCGCACCCGTTTTTCTCAGGTCGTTCATCTGCATCATCAACACGCGCTCAAACCGTTCGTTCTCGTTGAAAGTACAGCGCGCCAGCTCTTCCAGCAAAATCGGCAGCCCCATCGTGCCGTGGTAATCCATGGGCCGGTCGCCCACCAGCGGCAGCCGTACGGGGTTTTCGTGGCTGATTTGGCAGCTTACCACCGACGCAGCCGTTTCCACCACCGCGTCCCGAAGGTACTCCAGCATCCGCGGGTCCATTCCTTCGGGCAGGGCAGGCGACGAGGTATCCATTAAAACCAGGGCGTCCGGCAGCGCGGGCTCCTCAAACTGGCGGATCATGATCTCCCGCTTTCTGGCGCTCATTTTCCAATGGATGCGCTTTAGCGGGTCGCCCGGCTGGTAGTTGCGAAAATCGCTTGGGTTGGAGGGATCCTCCATGGCGCGTTTCATGGTTTCCACGCCCATGTCACCAGCCGCGAAAGCAAGCGGTTCCACGTCGAAAGGCACAGGCAGCACCAACAGCTCGTTGCCCGATTCCTCCGGCTTATGCTCTTTTTTAAATAAACCGAACACATCGCTTACGGTAAAGCTTTCCACGCCGGGGAACATCGCCCCCACGTGTTCGGCCGTAAAGCGATAAGCTACCTTCTGTTTGCGCCTACCCAACTCGGTCAGGTGGATGGTCGCGGCGGGCGTGTTGCTGGTAGCGCGCATTTTCAAGCTGACCGGCGCAATGGGCAGAAAGCTTTGATGGCTCACGGACACTTCCATGGCCACGCAGTCCCCCCGGTTTACGCGTGTGCTGTTGAGCCCATGCGTTACCTTTACGGTTTTTTCCGCGGCGCGCACGCTGATGAAGGCGAGCAGCCAGGTAACGGCAATAAGAATCGACAGCACCAGATACATCCGGTTGCCCATCGAAAGGGCGCACAGCAGCAGGAACGCAAAGCCCCCGCCCAGACCAGCGAGTGTCGATTTCATGGCATCGTCCTTTACGGTTTGCTTCACGGCGCGCCGCTTACGAAAGGCGGATAGGCACCGGCACATTCTCCATTACCGCCACCAGGATGCGTTCGGCGGTAATGCCCTTCATCTTGGCTTCGGGGTTGGGCAGAACGCGGTGCGCCAGCACCGGCAGCGCCATACGCTGTACATCTTCAGGCAGGATATAGTCGCGTTCGTTCAGCAGTGCGCAGGCCTGCGCGCCGCGAATCAGCGCGATGGAGCCGCGCGTGGACACGCCCAGCTGCAACGAGGGGTGCGTACGGGTCATGGCGGCGATGTTGGCGACATAGTGGCGTACTTCCTTACTGCAATATACCGTGCCGATCATGCCCTGCATTTCCATAACATCGCTTGCGGAACAAACGGGCTGTAGGCTTTCCTGCGGCCGCGTTGTGCCACTGAAACGCTCCAGCACCGCCATTTCCTCCTCCATCGTGGGATAGCCCATGGATATACGCAGGAAAAAGCGGTCCATCTGCGCTTCCGGCAGGGGATAGGTGCCAATAAACTCGCCGGGGTTCTGCGTGGCCAGCACCATAAAAGGCTGCGGAAGCGGGTGCGTCACGCCATCCACCGTAACTTGAAATTCCTCCATAATCTCTAAAAGGGCGGATTGGGTTTTAGGCGATGTACGGTTAATCTCGTCCGCCAGGACGATCTGGCACATCACCGCGCCGGGATGAAATTCCAATTCGCCGGTTTTCATGTTAACCATGGTAAAACCGGTAACGTCGCTGGGCACCACGTCGGGGGTGAACTGGATACGGTTAAAGCTGCAATCCAGCGATTTAGCCAGGGCGCTGACCATGGTGGTTTTCCCCGTGCCCGGCACGTCCTCAATGAGCACGTGGCCTTTGCAAAGCATAGCGATCAGCGCCAGTTCGATCACATCGTCCTTGCCGACGATGACTTTGCCGATATTCTGCTTCAGGGCGGCGATGACTCGCCGTGAATTGAGCATATGGACGGCTCCTTTATCTGGATTTCGCAAAGATTTGAATACAAAGCCAGTATAACGGAAAGCGCCTGATTTTACAAGTGTGTGACGAAAGTTTTACGACGCGGCGAAAACCCCGTACTTTCGGCACTTCCGCGCTTGACATCTTCAATCCAACCATTGTACAATAATTTGTTTGATACCATAACCTCACCGACCGAAGCGGAGGCCCCGAACGCATGACCCAGCTGCCCACTACCACGGCGTATCAACCCCAGATTGAGAAACGCAGGACGTTTGCCATCATCAGCCATCCCGACGCGGGCAAAACCACGCTTACGGAAAAGCTGCTTCTGTACAGCGGCGCTATTCGGCAGGCCGGCAGCGTCAAGGCCCGCAAGTCCGACCGCCACGCCGTGAGCGACTGGATGGACATCGAAAAACAGCGCGGCATCAGCGTAACGTCCAGCGCCATGCAGTTTGAATACGACGGTTTCCGCATCAATATTCTGGATACCCCGGGCCATCAGGATTTCAGCGAAGATACCTACCGCGTGCTGGTGGCGGCCGACGCGGCGGTGATGCTGATTGACGCGGCCAAAGGCGTAGAGGCGCAGACTATTAAGCTGTTTAAAGTCTGCCGTATGCGCGGCATTCCCATTTTTACCTTCGTCAATAAAATGGACCGCGCCGCTAAGGACCCTTTCGCTTTAATGGAAGAAATCGAGAATGTGCTGGGCATCCGCACCTGCCCCATGAACTGGCCCGTCGGCGTGGACGGCGATTTTCAGGGCGTGTTCATACGGGACACGGGGATGATCAGCCTGTACAGCGGCGGCAACCACGGCGCAAGCATGGCGGAGGAAACGCAGCTTAAGCCGGATTCGCCCGAAGCCAAAAAAAGGCTCGCCGAACATTACCGAATCCGCCTGCGAAATGAGATCGACCTTTTGGATGCGGCAGGCGATCCCTTCGATAAACAGGCGGTGCTGGACGGGCGCCTGACTCCCCTGTTTTTCGGCTCTGCTATCACCAACTTCGGCGTGGAGCCCTTTCTGGACGCTTTTTTGGACATTACGCCGCCCCCTTTGCCCCGGCAGAGCGATCAGGGCCCCGTACCGCCCGATGCGGCATTCTTCAGCGGCTTTGTTTTCAAGATTCAGGCGAACATGAACCCCGCCCACCGCGACCGGCTGGCGTTCGTGCGCGTGGTGTCCGGCGAGTTTAAAAAGGACATGAACGTGTGGCTCAGCGGGGATGATAAGATGATTCAGCTCAAGCAGCCGCAGCAGTTTATGGCCAACGAGCGCGAGGCGGTGGAAACCGCCTACCCGGGCGACATCGTCGGGTTGTTCGACCCCGGATTCTTCCACCTTGGGGATACGCTTACCGACGGCCCGAAGCTGCGTTTCGGCGCCATCCCCATCTTCGCGCCGGAACATTTCGCCCGCGTGCGCGCCGAGGACAGCATGAAGCGCAAACAGTTTTTAAAGGGCGTAACCCAGCTGGCCGAGGAAGGCGCCATCCAGCTTTTCACCCGCACCGAAACCGGCTTTGAGGAGCTGTTGGCGGGCGTGGTGGGCATGCTGCAGTTCGATGTGCTGACTCACCGGCTGCAAACGGAATACGGCGTAAAAATGCTGATGGATTCGCAGGCGTTCCGCTTCGTACGCTGGATTACCGCAAGCCGCGTGCCCATAGAGGCTTTAAAACTCACCTCCACCAGCGGCCGCGCGGTAGACGGCGGCGGGCGCCAAGTGCTCCTGTTTGAAAACGAGTGGTCCATCCGGCTGGCGCTGGAAAACAACGCGGGGCTGACTCTTTCGGAAACCGCCAGCCGCGTGACCTACGAGTAAAGCCCGCCGGAATTTTGTCCCAAAGTAGAAAGGATGATTTAACCTTATGGTTCGTAACGATATCCGCAACATTGCCATTATTGCCCACGTCGACCACGGCAAAACCACGCTGGTCGACGAAATGCTCAAGCAGGGCGGCGTTTTCCGCGAAAACCAACAGGTGGCCGACCGCGTAATGGATTCCAACGCGATCGAGAGCGAGCGCGGCATCACCATCTTAGCAAAAAATACCGCCGTACATTACAACGGCACGAAGATCAACATTGTGGATACTCCGGGCCACGCCGATTTCGGCGGCGAGGTGGAGCGCGTGCTTAAAATGGTGGACGGGGTGCTTTTGCTGGTGGACAGCTTTGAAGGCCCCATGCCGCAGACCCGTTTCGTGCTGCGCAAGGCGCTCAACCTTAAATTGCCCGTAATCGTCGTAATCAACAAAGTCGACCGTCCGGATGCCCGCTGCGAAGAAGTGGTGGACGAGATTCTGGATCTGTTTATCGAGCTTGGCGCGGACGAAACGGCGCTGGATCGTCCTATTGTATTCGCCTCCGCCCGCGAGGGCACCGCTACCCTCAACATGAACGAGCCGGGTACGGACCTGTGCCCGCTGTATGAAACCATTTTAACCTATATCCCCGCGCCTGTAGGCGACATGGACGGCCCCGCGCAGGTGTTGATTTCCACCATTGATTACAGCGATTACGTAGGCCGCATCGGCATCGGGCGCATCAAACGCGGCACGCTGGTAGCCAACATGAACGTTGTAAAAACCAACTTCGACACCGGCATGGTCAGCCCGCCGCTGCGGCTTACCAGCATGTATACCTTCGACGGCTTGCGCCGCCTGCCCGCCGAAACCTCCTCCATGGGCGACATCGTAGCGATGAGCGGGCTGGAGGATATCTCCATCGGCGACACCGTATGCGACCCCTCGGCGATAGAAGCCCTGCCGTTCGTAAGCATTACCGAGCCTACCGTTACCATGACCTTCAGCGTTAACAACAGCCCGTTCGCGGGCCGCGAGGGCACCTACGTTACCAGCCGCCACCTGCGCGCGCGCCTGTTTAAGGAATTGCAGACCGACGTGAGCCTGCGCGTAAACGAAACCGACAGCCCCGACTCGTTCGAGGTGCGCGGCCGCGGCGAGCTGCACCTGAGCATCCTGATTGAAAACATGCGCCGCCAGGGGTACGAGTTCCAGGTGAGCAAGCCGCAGGTAATCTTACGTGAGATTGACGGCAAAAAGTGCGAGCCGATCGAGCGGATGGTGGCGGACGTTCCGCAGGCCTATGCTGGTGCGGTGATCGAGAAGATCGGCCGTCGCCGCGGAACGCTGGAAAGCATGCACGGCCTGGCGCGCGTGCGGTTGGAGTTCCTCATTCCCTCCCGCGGGCTGTTTGGCTACCGCAGCGAATTTATGACCGACACACGCGGCGATGGCATCATGAGCTCCGTGTACGAAAAATACGAGCCCGTCAAAGGCGATATCCCCCACCGCAGCGTCGGCGCCTTGGTGTGTTTTGAAGCCGGCAAGGCCACCAGCTACGGGCTGTTTGGTACCCAGGAGCGCGGCACGCTGTTCATCACCGCGCAAACGCAGGTATATAAGGGCATGATCTGCGGCCAGAATTCCCGGCCGGACGATCTGGTGGTGAACGTTTGCAGGCAGAAACACGTAACCAACATGCGCAACTCCAGCGCCAGCGAGGACAGCCTGAAGCTGGTTGGCGTACACCCCATGACGCTGGAAGAATGCCTGGAGTTCATCGACGACGATGAACTGCTGGAAGTCACGCCCCAAAACCTGCGTATGCGCAAGCGGGAACTGAACCACGAGGAACGCGCGCGCGCTGCCCACCGCTCCAAGGCCGATTAATCCTCATTGCTGAATGCCCCGATCTCACTGCGTTTTTATACCT
>JADGQP010000024.1 GCA_017881705.1 Christensenellaceae bacterium | reverse complement strand
CGCCATACCAGAAAAAGTCGGTCGTGATGTGGCCGAGATAGAACGCCGTCACGCCCGCTACCCCGTAAAGCTGGTAAGCGTTGAGCAGGAAGCTCAGGCCGATAATCGCCCACCAAATGAGGAAATACGGGTTCATGGCACTGATGAGCGCGCCGGAAAGTACCAGGTTTTTCGTTCCGCTTTTCCCTTGCAGTTCTATTTTTAACTTGTTGCGCGCGGCGCTGATGACCATATCCGCGCCCATCAGCGCCAGTAACGCGCCGCCCACAAGTCCGATCGCGATTTGCGCCACGTCGGATTTGAGCGCGATATCGAAACCCAGAAAAATCAGCACGACCAGCGCAAGCTCCAGCAGCGCGTGGCCTAATATGAGCAGAAAACCTGATTTTGAGCCAACCTCCATGGCTTTTCGGATGGTGAGGGTCAGCAACGGGCCGGGCATCACCGCGCCGGAGAACGCCAGCGCCACGGAGGAAAGAAATACCGCGCCCATTCTGTTACGCCTCCGTCAAGCTAATTTTCAACCAGTATATCATCGGGCGCACATTTCCACAACCGGCAATCCGCCATGCGTACCCTGTACGGGTAAGAAAAGGGACATCCGTTTCAAACGATGCGGCCGGCTTGCTTAAAAGCCCGCCAGCTTTTTCAGTTATATCGCAAAGAGCGGGAACGTTCTTTCGTGAACGTTCCCGCTTTTAGTCGGCTTACCCTCGTATAAACGAACTGTTCTGTCAAGTGGTTCTGCAGGCTTATCAACAGGCCTGACAGCGCCGTTAGGGGATGGCTTTACGTTGGGGGTGCTATTGGATCGAACGGATATCACCAAAGGGGAAGATAACACAGCGCACGTGCCCGATAATCTGGCTTCGGGTAAGCGTCGCGGGCTTGCCGTAGCCGTAATAATTGCGGCTGTCGTGGCTGTTATCGCGGTTATCGCCCATTACGAAATACTGATTCTCCTCAAGCGTCATCGCGTCCATGGAGAAGCCATCGTCGTTGCGCGAAGGGGTCAGGTAAGGCTCGTCCAGCGCCACGCCGTTGATATAGACCACATTTTTTTTAATCTCTATGGTGTCCCCAGGCACCGCCATCAGCCGTTTCACAAAATTCTCGGTGCGTCCCGGGTATTTGCAGATTACCACGTCGCCGCGCTGCGGTTGCCCGAAGATATACTCCGGCTTGGTCACCAGCATAACTTCCTTGTTTTGCAGGGTGTCGCACATGCTTTCCCCATCCACGTAAATCGGCTCAAACAGGAAGGAGCGTATAAGCAGCGCGATCACCACGGCAGAACCGAGCGTGAGTACCCAGCTGATAATCTCTTTTTTCACGTTCTTCTTCTTTTTCGCCTTCAGGGAGGCGGCATTCCCTTCCAGTACGGCCTCGCCGGCGTTCGTTTCCGCTTTAGCCTCGCCGTCCCGCGCATTTACCGTTTCGGCTTCGCCCATCTTTTGGGGTTCCGATGTGGCTTCGTTCTCCTCGGGGGTGTTCCCGTCGTTCGTCTGCATAATCGTTGTTCCTCCTCACGGCTGATTCGTCATCTGCCGAAGCGTTTCCATTTCGGGTACCGGCCCCTGCGAAAGCACTTTCTTGCGGCGCTTTACAAATACGGCGCGATCCAGCATCACGATACGCCCGCATCCCAGGCATTTCATTTTTATATCCGCGCCGATGCGAATGATCTTCCATTGGTCGCTCCCACAGGGGTGCGGCTTGCGCATCTGCACCACGTCGCCCAAGCGAATTTCTTCCATAAAGGCCACCCCCCGAGCAAGCGCTAGGTGCATTATACAACCGACAGGGGCAATTTTCAAGCGTGCAATGCTTGCCACGAGCTTTAAGGGTGGCTTAACGCGATGAAGAAACTGTAAACATTCGCCTCGAACGGCTACGAAAAACCCGCCCGTGCCACCGGCAGGTTACACGGCGGTACGGGCGGGCCGATGTGTTTGCTCTTTAGTTCACAGCTGTTTCAGGTACTGGTCACACGCGGCAGCGGCTTCCTGGCCTTCGTTCATCGCGCGAACCACCAGGCTCTGTCCGCTGTGCATATCCCCCGCGACAAATACACCCTTACGTTCCGTGCGGTAATTTACGGCTGCCACGTTGGCGCGGGCATCGCGCGGGAGGCCGAAAGCATCCACCAGCGTTTCTTCCGGGCCGGTGAAGCCCATGGCAATCAGTACCAGGTCGGCAGGCCATTTACGCGACTTGCCTTCCACCGGCTGGGGCGACAGGCGGCCATCGGCGCCCTTTGCCCAGCGTATGTCGTCGGTGATTATGGCGCGAACGGCGCCTTTGTCATCACGCTCAATTTCACGGGCGTTGATCAGGTACTGGCGTGGATCGTCGCCATATTTAGCGATGGCTTCTTCCTGCGCATAGTCGGTTTTTAGGATTCGCGGGTATTCCGGCCACGGGTTTTGTTCCGTGCGTTCCTCAGCAGGCCTGGGCATGATCTCCAGCTGGTGCACGCTCTTGCAGCCCTGCCGCAGCGCCGTGCCTACGCAGTCGGTACCCGTGTCTCCGCCGCCAATGATAACCACATGTTTACCCTTGGCGTTCATCTCGGGCGGAAGCGGATGGCTCGCATCCAGCAGGTGCTTGGTGTTCTGGGTCAGATAATCCACTGCATAAACCACGCCCGGGCCTTCCCTGCCCAGAATGTTCAGGTTGCGGGGCGTGGTGCTGCCGCAGCACAGCACAAGCGCGTCGTACTCTGAAAGCAGTCCCTCGGCGGAATGGTTAACACCGATATGCGCGTTTACCACAAACTCAATGCCCTCGGCGCGCATCAGCTCGATACGGCGGTCAACAATCTGCTTATCCAGTTTCATGTTGGGGATGCCATACATCAACAGCCCGCCCAGCCGATCCGCGCGTTCAAACACCGTTACGCTGTGTCCGAACTGGTTGAGGCGGTTGGCGCAGGCCAGCCCCGCAGGGCCGGAACCGATGACCGCTACGCGTTTGCCGGTGCGGGTTTCGGGTATGTACGGCTGCATATGCCCGGTTTCAAAGGCGTGCTCGATCAGCGTCAGCTCATTCTGGCGTATAGTCACCATCGGCTGGTGGATGCCGCACGTGCAGGCGCCTTCGCACAGCGCCGGGCACACGCGCCCAGTAAACTCCGGAAAGCTGATGGTGCGAAGCAGCCTGTCCACCGCCGCGTCCCATTCCTGGCGGTAGAGCAGATCGTTCCATTCGGGGATCAGGTTGCCTAGCGGGCAGCCCGTAGGCGTACCTTTAATGGCGATGCCGCTGTGGCAGAAGGGCACGCCACAGTACATACAGCGTCCGGCCTGTTCCAGCTGACTATCCAAAGGCAACGCGCCGTGGATTTCATCCCAATCCTTCAGCCTTTCCAGCGGGTCCCGATCAGGCGGCAGGCAGCGTTCGTATTCCAAAAAGCCCATCAATTTACCCATTGCTGCGCGCCTCCTTTTGCTGCATCAGGTAGTGTTTATATTCTATCGGTATCACCTTGATAAAGCGGCTTACGGCGGAACCCCATTGCGCGATCATTTCCTTGCCCAGGGGGCTGCCGGTATGATCCACGTGCTGTTGTATCCATTGTTTCACCTGGATTTCCTCTTCGGGGTCGTCCATCCTCTCCAGGCTCACCATTTCCGTATTGCAGCGGTCGCTGAAGGAACCGTCCGCGTCGAACACATAGGCGATGCCGCCGCTCATGCCCGCGGCGAAATTGCGGCCGGTTTTACCCAGCACCAACACGCGCCCGCCGGTCATGTATTCACATCCGTGGTCGCCAACGCCTTCCACCACCGCCAGCGCGCCGCTGTTGCGCACGCAGAAGCGTTCGCCCGCAACCCCGCACACGTATGCCGCGCCGCCGGTGGCGCCGTATAACGCAACATTGCCGGTGATAATATTATCCTGCGGCGGGAACGTGCTCCCCTTAGGCGGGCGCACGCACAGCACGCCGCCGGAGAGTCCCTTGCCCATATAATCGTTGCAGTCGCCCGCCAGCTGCAGGGTGATGCCTTTGGGCAGGAACGCGCCAAAGCTCTGGCCCGCGCTGCCTTCAAAATCGATGTGGATGGAGTTTTCCGGCAGACCGACCTCGCCATACCGCAGGGTTAGATCGCTGCCCAGAATGGTGCCCGCCGCGCGGTCGGTGTTGTGGATGGGCAGGGAGGCAATTACCTGGCGTTGGCTATCGAGCGCCGGTCCAGCCAGCACCTCCAGAATGTTTTCATCCAGCGAGTGACCCAGCGGCCAATGCTGATGGCTGTTCGCGTGGCGCGGTTCGCTTCTAAACCCTTCCGGTGCGTATAAAACCGGGGACAGATCCACAGCCTGCTGTTTCCAGTTGACAAGGTTCTGGCGCTTGGTCAGCACATCCACGCGGCCCACCATTTCTTCCACGGTGCGGAAGCCGAGCTGCGCCATAATCTCGCGCAATTCCTGGGCGATAAAGTGCATAAAGGAGATTACATATTCCGGCTTGCCCTTAAAACGCTTGCGCAGTTCCGGGTTCTGCGTGGCCACGCCCGCGGGGCAGCTGTCCAGGTTGCATACGCGCATCATCACGCAGCCCATGGTTACCAGCGGCGCGGTGGCAAAGCCGAATTCTTCCGCGCCCAGCAGCGCCGCGATGGCAACATCCCGGCCGGTCATCAGCTTACCGTCGGTTTCCAGCACCACACGGCTGCGCAGTTTGTTAAGCATCAGGGTCTGGTGCGTTTCGGCCAGCCCCAGTTCCCACGGCAGGCCGGCGTGCTTGATGCTGCTGCGCGGGCTTGCGCCGGTGCCGCCGTCGTACCCGCTGATGAGAATCACGTCGGACAGGCCTTTGGCCACACCGGCGGCGATGGTGCCCACGCCCGCTTCGCTCACCAGTTTCACGCTCACACGCGCCTTGCGGTTGGCGTTTTTAAGGTCGAAAATCAGCTCCGCGAGGTCCTCAATGGAGTAAATATCATGGTGCGGGGGCGGCGAAATCAAGCCTACGCCCGCGGTGGAGTGGCGCGTTTTAGCGATCCACGGGTATACTTTCGGGCCGGGAAGCTGGCCGCCTTCGCCAGGCTTTGCGCCCTGCGCCATTTTAATCTGCAATTCACGTGCGTGCACCAGGTAGTTGCTGGTTACGCCAAAGCGGCCGGACGCCACCTGTTTGATGGCGCTGGAGCGGTTGTCGCCGTTGGGCAGGAGTTCGTAGCGCTCCTCATCCTCGCCGCCCTCGCCGCTGTTGCTTTTACCGCCGATACGGTTCATGGCGACTGCCATGCACTCATGCGCTTCCTGGCTCAGCGAGCCGTAGCTCATCGCGCCGGTCTTGAAGCGTTTGCAGATGGAATCCACGCTTTCCACCTCGTCGATAGGCACAGGCGGCTGTTGAGGCGTAAAGTCCATAAGGCTGCGCAGGGTGGCGTGCTGCTCGCTGTTATCCAGCGTGTCGCTGTATTGCTTAAAAATCCGATAATCGTCGTTCCAGCAGGCCTGCTGAAGCAGGTGGATGGTCATGGGGTTATACAGGTGGTATTCCTCGCCCTTGCGCCATTGCATCACGCTGCCCGCTTCCAGTGTTTTCTCGTGAAGCGGATCGTGGAACGCAGCGTCGTGGCGGGCGGCGTTCTCCCTGGCGATCCCATCCAGCCCGATGCCGCCGATGGGCGACACCGTTTGCGGAAAATATGCGTCGATCAGTTCTTTGCTCAGTCCCACGGCTTCAAATATCTGCGCACCGCGGTAGCTCTGCACAGTCGAAATGCCCATCTTGGACATCACTTTCACAATGCCCTTCACAACGGCTTTGATGTAATGCGTCTGGGCTTCCTCCACGGTCTGACCCTTGAGCATGCCGGTATTCACCGCGTCGGCTACAGTATCCAGCGCCAGGTAGGGGTTGATAGCGGTTACTCCGTAGCCTACCAGCAGCGCGAAATGATGGACTTCCGTAGGTTCGCCGCTTTCCAGCAGAATGCTCAGCTGGGTGCGGATGCTGCGCCGGTTGGTGTGCGCCTGGAAGCCGGAAACGGCCAGCAGCGCCGGTATCGCAGCGTGCTCCTCATCCACCCCTCGATCGGATAGGATAAAGATGGTGCAGCCGTTGGCAAACTGTTCGTCCATCTCCGCGTACATGCGCTCCATCGCGGCTTTCACGCCTTCGCCGCCCGCGCGCACGTCGTAAAGGATGGAGATGGTGCAGGGTTTGAAGCCTTCGCTGTTGAGCGCGCGAACCTTCGCAAGGTCCGCATCGGTCATCAGCGGGTTATGCAGCTTCAACTGCCTGCAGCTTTGCGGCGACGGCGCCAGCAGGTCGCCCTCGGAGCCGATATACACGCGCGTGGAGGTCACGATCTCCTCGCGGATTGCGTCGATGGGCGGGTTGGTAACCTGCGCGAAAAGCTGGTGGAAATAATCGTATAAAAGCTGCGGACGGTCGGACAGCACGGCCAGCGGCATATCCGCACCCATGGAGCCAGTTGGTTCCATGCCCTTGTCCGCCATGGGGATAATCACTTTTTGCACCTGTTCATACGTATAGCCGAAGTTCTTTTGCAGCTGCCAAAGCGGCGCGTTGAGTGTCGGCAGCGGCGCGGGATTCTCCGGCAGATCCTCGATGTTGAGCTGCAGCTGTTTGATCCAGCGCGAATAAGGATAGCTGGACGCCATACGGCTTTTCATTTCCGCATCGCTGATTACGCGGCCGGCTTCCGTATCCACCAGCAGCATCCGGCCGGGGCGAAGGCGTTCCTTATACAGTATCTTTTCCGGCGGAATGTCCAGCACGCCGGTTTCGCTGGCCATAATCAGCATATCATCGGAGGTTACGCAGTAACGAGCGGGGCGAAGGCCGTTGCGGTCCAACATGGCCAACGCCTGTACGCCGTTGGTGACCGCCATAGCAGCGGGGCCATCCCAGGCGTCCATCACGTGGCTGTGGAACTCATAAAAGGCGCGCAGTTCCGGCGTTAGCGTTGTGTTCTTTTCCCAGGGTTCAGGTATCATCATCATGGCGGCGTGCGGGAGGCTGCGGCCGGAAAGCAGCAGAAATTCCAGCGCGTTATCGAACATCGCGCTGTCGCTGCCGTCTTCGTTTACGATGGGAAACACCTTGCGCACGTCGTCACCGAACAGGTCGGTATGCACGTTGCCCTGACGGGCGATCATGCGCTTCTGGTTGCCCAGAATCGTGTTGATTTCGCCGTTATGGATAGTGTAGCGGTTGGGGTGCGCGCGCTCCCAACTGGGGAAGGTGTTGGTAGAATAGCGGCTGTGCACCAGCGCCAGCGCGGTTTCATAATCCAGGTCGCTCAAATCCAGGTATAGTTCCCCCACCTGACGGGCCTGCAGCATGCCCTTGTACACGATGGTACGGCAGCTGAGGCTGG
>JADGQP010000023.1 GCA_017881705.1 Christensenellaceae bacterium | reverse complement strand
TCCGGCGTGGTTTCCTCGCGCACAAGCACCACGGCGATACCATGGCCTGCGGCCGCGGCGGCATCTTCGGCGGTAAAGTAGATTTTACCGGTACCCGCGCCCGGAGAGGCGTTGAGGCCTTTGGCAATGACTTCGGCTTTCTTGAGCGCGATGGGATCAAAGTTGGGGTGCAGCAGGGTATCCAACTGCTTGGGCTCCACCTTCATCACGGCTTCTTCGGTGGTCTGCATTTTCTCGTCCACCAGATCCACGGCGATCTTCAGCGCCGCGCCGGCGGTACGTTTGCCGTTACGGGTCTGCAGCATGAACAGTTTGCCGTGCTCGATGGTGAACTCCATATCCTGCATATCGCGGTAATGGTTCTCCAGCGTCTGGGCAATCTTCACAAAGCTGGCGTAAACTTCCGGCTGGGTGCTTTCCAGCGTGGCAATGGGCTGCGGCGTACGGATGCCGGCTACCACGTCCTCGCCCTGCGCGTTCATGAGGAACTCGCCGTAGAGCTTCTTTTCGCCGGTGGAAGGGTTGCGCGTAAAGGCTACGCCGGTGCCGCTGTCCTCACCCATGTTGCCGAACACCATGCTTTGCACGTTTACGGCGGTGCCCCAGTTGCCGGGGATGTCGTTCATGCGGCGGTAGTAGATGGCGCGCGGGTTATCCCAGCTGCGGAAAACGGCTTTGATGGATTCCAGAAGCTGTACGCGGGGATCCTGAGGGAATTCCACGCCTTTTTCGCGCAGATAAATAGCCTTGAACTTCTTAACGACTTCTTTGAGGTCGTCGGCGTTCAGGTCGGTATCGTACTTTGCGCCCTTTGAGGCTTTCACTTCGTCCAGCGCGCCTTCAAAGTAGCTCTTTTTAATCTCCATTACCACGTCGGAGAACATCTGGATAAAGCGGCGGTAGCTGTCGTAGGCGAAACGCTCATTGCCGGTCTGTTTTGCCAGAGCTTTTACAGCCACGTCGGTAAGGCCCAGGTTGAGGATGGTATCCATCATGCCGGGCATGGAAGCGCGCGCGCCGGAACGTACGGACACCAGAAAGGGTTTTTCCATGTCGCCGAAGGTCTTGCCGCAGACTTTTTCCGTCTCCGACAGGGCGGCGTTGATCTGCGCCATAATGTCGTCAGCGATCTTTTGGCCGTCTTCATAGTACCGCGTGCACGCTTCGGTGGTCACGGTAAAGCCCTGGGGTACCGGCAGGCCGATGTTGGTCATCTCGGCGAGGTTCGCGCCCTTGCCGCCCAACAGTTCGCGCATGTTCGCGTTACCCTCTTTGAAAAGGTATACATACTTTGTCATGAGTTTGCCTTCCTCCCGTTGGTTTTGAGGCCAGACACAGTCTATCTGTTCTGATCCTACTATATCCCGACAATTATACATTGTATTTGCTCAATTCGCAATACTATCGCGTTACTTTTTGGGAATGAACGCTGTGGAGCCGCTGCCTTGCGAGGGTCTGCGCCCGCCCAGCCACAGGGTAATCAAAGCGCGAAAAACTTGACAACGGTGCTATACTGATATCATTGGTACTGTATTGGTCTTGTTAGTTCTATTAATACTGGGAGATGGTTTGATGCAAGCCGGGTATGCGATCCAAATTACGGGGCTGCAGGTTGGTTACGGCAGGCAAGTGGTTTTACCATGTCTGAACGTTGCGATTCCCAGGGGTCGAATTGTCGGTGTGCTGGGGCCGTCCGGTTCCGGGAAAACAACGCTGGTCAAGGCGATCATGGGCATTACGCCCTTTCAGGCGGGGTCTGTCACTGTGTTCGGCCAGCCGGTTCCCTCGCTGTCGGCAATGGCCGCTATAGGCTACATGGCCCAGAATGACGCGCTGTACGACGATCTTACCGCAACGGATCACCTGCTGTTCTACGCCAGGCTTTCCGGCATGCGTACCGCAGCCGCGAGGGTGCGGGCAAAAGAACTGCTCAATTTTGTGGGTCTGGACAAGGAAACGGGAAAGTCGATCCGTGATTTCTCCGGCGGCATGAGGCGCAGGCTTTCGCTGGCCATTGCACTGGTGAATCACCCGCCCCTGCTTATGCTGGACGAACCGACGGTAGGAATCGACCCCGTGCTTCGCCGAAAATTCTGGGATGAGTTCACCGCGTTGAAGGCGAGCGGCTGTACCCTGCTTGCCACAACGCACGTAATGGATGAGGCTGCACGCTGCGATCGTCTGCTGATGATTCGCGAAGGCCGCCTGATTGCGGACGGTTCCGTTTCGGAACTGTTATCCCTTTCCGGCACCGCTACCCTTGAGGATGCTTTTTTACACTTCAGCGGTGAAGCTGCAAAGGAGTGTGACTAACATGCGCAGTTTCATTGTCGCGGGCCGCGTAGCAAGGCAGATTCTGAAAGATCGCCGCACGATGGCGCTCATGTTCGTCGCGCCGCTTCTGGTGTTGTTTTTGCTTTACACCGTACTGAATACCCCCGTAATGAAACCGCGTATTACAACCGTATCCCTTCCAGCGGAATGGACAACAGTCTTGTCGCAGGAAGCGGAAACCACCCCGGCAAGCGACCTTAACGCGGCGCTGCAAACGCTCAAGGCGAGGAATACCGACGCCGTTGCGGTCTATGCGGAACCCAACCTGACCGTTTACGTGGAAGGTACGGAGGCTTCCGTAACTATGAGCGTGCAAAAAGCGGTAGCTTCGGCGACGGCGACATACACCCGCAAACAGACTGTCGAAGATGTGCGGGCGCAGGTTCAGGCGCTTCTGGCTCACGCTTCGGGCGCGCAGGGCGCATCCGCGGCCTCTGCTGGCGAACTGACCCTCCCGCAGGTGGGCGTAAGTTTCACTTATCTCAATGGTTCCGCGGACACTTCGGCCTTTGATGGCATTTCGCCGCTGTTGATGGGTTTCTTTATCTTCTTCTTCGTGTTTCTGCTGGCAGGCGTTGCCTTTCTGCGGGAACGCACTACCGGCACGCTGGAACGGCTTCTGGCCACCCCCGTTAAACGCTGTGAAATCGTGCTTGGGTACTTCCTGGGTTTCGGTGTTTTCGTGTGTCTGCAAACGTTGATGGTTCAGGCATATATGGTTGGTTTGCTCAAGGTGACGCTTAAAGGGGATTTCGCGCTGGTGATGCTGATTAACCTGTTGCTCGCGGCGGGTTCACTGTCGCTGGGCACGCTGCTTTCCGCCTTTGCGCGCAACGAGCTGCAGATGTTTCAGTTTATTCCCATCGTGATCGTTCCACAGGTGTTGTTTTGCGGTCTGTTTAACCTGCGCGGCGCTCCGGCTTGGGTATCCTGGTTATCCGCAGCCTTTCCACTCACCTACGCTTCCAACGCGCTCAACGACGTGGCGCTTCGCGGTTTAGGGTTTTCGTCCATCTGGCCGGATTTGCTGGTGCTGCTTGGTTACGTCGTCGTCTTTTTAGTGCTGAACACTCTGGCGCTTAAAAAGTATCGGAGGATATAGCCATGGAGATGAAAGAACGTATTCTAAGCGGAGCGCTGAAGCTGTTTACTTCGCTGGGATATTCCAACGTTTCCACCGAGCAGATCGCACAGGAATGCGGTATCGGCAAGGCGACTCTGTACCGTTATTTTCCCTCAAAAGATGCGTTGCTCCTCAGTTGCGTGGAAAGCATGACCGCGCAGATTAACGCAGTAATCGAAAGTGTGCTGGACGATCCGACGCTTTCACCCCGCGATAAAGCGGCGCGTTTTCTGGAGCCGGTGGTGCGTTTTGTATCCGGCATTAACCCTGCCGCGCTTGCGGATGTGCAGCGAAGCGCGCCCGAAGCGTACGCGAAAATTGAGGAAAGTCGCCGCCGGTTGATTTTGAACAACCTCAAACGGATTATCCGCGAAGGCAAAGAGGCAGGCATTTTTCGTCAGGACGCAAACGCAACGCTGATCGCCCACGTTCTCATCGGCGCTATTTCCCACCTTTGTCAGCCGCAGGTACAGGCCGAGGTAGATCTTCCTTTCGGCCAGTTGCTCCGGCAAGTGCTGAACCTTCTGTGGGAAGGTGTGCTGAGCGAACCGGGGCGTTCCGGCGAATGCTGACCCTTCGCCTTGACGGTCCCCGAATGCGAGCTTATAATATTTGTATCTCCGTTTATCCATCTTTAATGAGGGGGTCGGGCTTTGGCGATTCCGTACAGCCGGTATATTTTCGGCTCCCTTCCCTGGTATAGCGTGCTGATGGTATCCGGCATATTCCTGGCGTACCTGCTGGGCACGCGTGAAGAAAAGCGGCTGGCCCTGCCCAAGGACTCGATGTTGGACATGACGCTGGTTGCCGTGCCGTGCGGTATTGTGGGCGCGCGGCTTTATTATGTGCTGATGTCGCTGGATGAGTTTGCGAAAAACCCGATATCGGCGTTTTACATCTGGGAAGGCGGCATCGCCGTATACGGCTCTATCATCGGCGGAGCGCTCGGCGTATGGATTTATTGCCGCGTCCGCAAGCGCAGTTTCGCGGCGCTTTTGGATATCGCCGCGCCCGGGCTGATGCTGGCACAGGCGATCGGCCGCTGGGGCAACTACTTTAACCGCGAGGCGTTCGGCCCAATCATCGCCAACCCATCGTGGCAATTTTTTCCCGCGGGCGTGTTGA
Organism: Christensenellaceae bacterium; assembly: GCA_017881705.1. Taxonomy (GTDB): domain Bacteria; phylum Bacillota; class Clostridia; order Christensenellales; family Aristaeellaceae; genus CAXXOK01. Next base: position 7,041 of record JADGQP010000023.1, on the reverse strand, counting down.
TACAGGAAAACAGCGCGCTGGTTTGGCACGTAGCCACATTTTTTTACGAATCTGTATGGGATTTAGGCGTTTTTATTGTGCTGTGGAACATCCGCAAGCGCATGAAGCGCCGCGGCGACCTGTTTATATGGTACATAGCGCTTTATGGCTGCGGCCGTTTCCTGGTGGAGCAGCTGCGCACCGATAGCCTGTATGTGTTCGGTATTCGGGCGAGTCAGTACCTAAGCCTCGCCCTGTGCGTGGCGACCGCGGCGGTGTTTCTGGTGCGGCTGGCCCGTCAGAAGGGTGACACGCTCTGGGTAGCATCGCTGCTTGCGTGCATGCTGGCATTCGCGCGGCCGATGCTTGCGCAATGGGGCTGGGGCGTGGTGCTCACCATATCGCTGTATATCAGTTTGCTTATCTGTCTGTTAATCAACCGTGATGCGCCTTGGCTTTCAAAAATCTGGCTCGCGGCAGATCTCGCGGTATACGTTGCGCTTCTCTGTTTTAACCTTGGTTCGCTTTGGCGGTCGCCGTATTTTGTGTACGCCGGTCTGTCGATTCCACCGTATCTGGCGCTTCCCTATTCACGGCTAACCGTAAGTGCTGTTGAGCCGCTGCGGCAGGAGGAAACGAAATGCCCATAGGCGAACGTAAAAATGCCCTGTACGGTCTGGCGCTGCCGCTGTTTGGCCTGCGCTCCCGCTGGAAAACTGTGCACTTAAACGTACAAACCGAAACGGATCTCTCTGCCCCGCTTGCGGCAGCGTTAAAACGCGCACGTGCGGTCGGCGGCTGCGTACAGCTCGTTCGCAAGGGCACGCTCGCGGAAACGTACACATTCGGCTTTGCTTCTCTTTCACCTGCGGTTGAGGTGAACTCAGGCACTTACTTTCGCACGGCATCGATTGCCAAAATGGCCTGCACTTTGCTGGTGATGCGCTTGCAGACCCTGGGTCTTTTAGACGTAAACGAGGATATCTCAGCGTTTTGGGGAACGCCCATTCGCAACCCGTTTTTCCCGGATATGCCCATTCCGCTTGCTTCGCTACTGAGCCATACCTCCGGCATTGTGGATTCACCGCTGTATTACAGTTCCTACCAATCCCCCGTATCCGCCGACGATATACTGGCCGACGCGCGGAGTTATAGCCTTCGCAAGCCGTTTGAGACATTCCGTTACAGTAATTTTGCTGCGGGGTTGATCGGCTGCCTGCTGGAGAAGCGTTTTGGCGAAACGCTGGAAACGCTGGCCCAGCGCAAGCTGTTTAAGCCTCTGGGCGCGCAGGCAACGTTCGACCTGGCATCGCTTGCGGGCGCTTCCCTGGCCGACGATTACCGCGTACTGCCGCCCTCCCGCGCGCCCGCTTTCGACGCCGCGCAAAGAGTGCGGTCGGCAGTGCCGCTAGGTGCGCCTGACCCGCTAACTCATTACCTGCTGGCTTCCGGCGGGTTGTTCGTAACCGCCGAAGGGTTGGCGCGCCTGACGTTACCGCTGATCCATAGCGGAATGTACGACGGCAAACCATTCCTATCCCCTGCCGCCGTTGAGCAGATGAAAACACCCGTGTCCAGTTGGCCGGACCCCGCCGTGCGGATGAGCCACGGCATGGGGCTGCTGACGCTTAACGATCCCGCCGTGTATTCCCGAAAGCTCTACGGGCACCAGGGGTTTGCCTACGGCGCGGTCAACGGCGTGTTTTTTAACGATGATGGGGATGGTTTCGCATCGCTCAACAGCGGCGCGAGCGAACAAAGAACCGGCCATTTGAGCTGCCTGAACCGCGACCTGATCCGTACGATATTAGGAGCATAAACCAGCATGAACGATCTTGTAACCAGCCTGCGGGAAGATCGCAGCGGATTCCGCGTGACCGTGAACGACACGGAAACTTTTCGCCTTTCCAAAGCCGAATACCGCGCACTGCCGCTTGCCGAGGAGCAGGCGCTTGACCTTGAGCAATACCTCCAGGAACTGCTGCTGCTGCAATACCCCGCCGCGCTGGACTACGCCGTTAAATTGTTAGCCATCCGCTCGCGCAGTTTTCATGAGGTGGAGCGAAGCCTGAACGCGCGTGGCTGCCTGCCGGACACGGTTGAAATGGTGCTGTATAAACTGGAAAAAGAAAAATTGCTGGACGATGAATCTTTCGCGCGTTCCTGGACGCAGGCCCGCGCATCCCTCGGCCTTGGCCAACCCCGCATACTGCAGGAGCTTCGCCAAAAGGGCGTGGACAGCGCAACCGCGCAGGCTGCCGTATCCGAACTAGACGCAGAGGAAATGGACACGCAAGCCACCGCGCTTGCCGGCAAGTTTCTGCGCCGCTATCACAGCCTGCCGGAATCAGAGGCGATCCGAAAAGCGCTCGCAGCCCTGCAACGCCGCGGGTACGCCTATGGCGAAGCCGCGCGCGCCTTAAAAACCGCGATACGGCAAATGAAAGAAGAACTATAGCCCTCTTTTTTTCCGTCCAAACAACATGGAATCGACCCAATGCAATAAATATAATGATAAAATATTGTCGTCGCAATAAAGGAAAAAAGACAATAGCCAAAACGCCCCGTCTTTTAACAGACAGAGCGTTTTTAGTTTGTCGCTTCGTTCTCTTCCCTCAAGGGGGCGGTTGGGAGTCAGCTTCTCCGGTGATTCTTATACAATGAAAAAGCAAAACGCCCCGTCTTTTACAGACAGAGCGTTTTAGGTTCGTCGTTTCGTTCTCTTCCCCTTAGGGGGAGGTTGGGAGGGGGACCGCAGTCCCATTCCCAAAGGGAGCTTTAGCGACCGTTGGAGGTGCCACCCGGATTCGGACCGGGGAATAAAGGTTTTGCAGACCTTCGCCTTACCACTTGGCTATGGCACCAATAGAGAAGCGATGAACTTTCATCGCTTTAAGGGGATTGTGGAGCGGTAGACGAGATTCGGACTCGCGACTTCCACCTTGGCAAGGTGGCACTCTACCACTGAGCTACTACCGCAAACCATGGTGCCTTGGGGCGGAATCGAACCACCGACACGGAGATTTTCAGTCTCCTGCTCTACCGACTGAGCTACCAAGGCATATGGCGACCAAGAAGGGGCTCGAACCCTCGACCTCCAGCGTGACAGGCTGGCATTCTAACCAACTGAACTACTTGGCCGTATGGAATTGGTGGGAACAACAGGGCTCGAACCTGTGACCCTCTGCTTGTAAGGCAGATGCTCTACCAACTGAGCTATGCTCCCGGGCAACTACGAGCTCCGAAGCTCTTTGCCGCAAGGCTTTTCAGCGCGGCGACGTGATATATCATAACCTCGATTATTCGTTTTGTCAAGGATTAAAATCGCCGTTTTCACAAAAAAAGGCGCCCCTTTCGCGTCTGTCGAGCGGACACGTAAAAGGCGCACGCAACCGTTATTTCGGCTGAATCGTATGCAGGGCTAACGCCGCGTCCAGGATGCGCTCGGCCAGCTCGCGCTTGCTCATCAGCGGACACTCCGTTTCGTCCCGGCGCGTAATCAGCGTGGCGATATTGGTATCCGTGCCAAAGCCCGCGCCTTTCCTTGTAACGTCGTTCAGCACGATCATGTCCAGGCCTTTGTCCGTAAGTTTCCGGCGAGCGTTCGCCAGCGCATCGTCGGTTTCAGCCGCAAAACCGATCAGGGTTTGGTTATCTTTCTTCCTGGCGGCCACCGCCTTGGCGACATCCGGATTTTCCACCAGTTTTAACGTCAGCGGCTCTCCGCCGTTTTTCTTGAGCTTCTTTCCGCTGGGGGCTTCAAAGCGGTAATCAGCAGGCGCGGCGGCCTGAATGATCACATCCTGCGCGTCGCACAGGGCTTCCATGGCAGATAAAAGATCCAGTGTGCTTTCCACACGTGTCAGCACCGCGCCCGACGGAGGCGTTTCCGTGGTTGGCCCCGCCACAAGTGTTACCTTCGCGCCGCGTTCCATCGCCGCCCTGGCCAGCGCAAAACCCATCTTTCCGGAGGATTCGTTGCTCATGAAGCGCACGGGGTCGAGGTGCTCGCGGGTCGGCCCCGCGGTAATCAGCACGTTAAGGCCTTCCCAATCGCTTTTACGTCCCAGCAGCCGCAGCGCTTCGGCCACGATCTCCGTCGGCTCGCTCATACGGCCGGAACCGACCGTTCCGCACGCGAGGCTGCCGCTGTCCGGCCCAACGATGTGCGCGCCGCGGGCCAGCAAGGTACGCAGGTTCGCCTGCGTTGCCTCCGCCTCCCACATAGTTGTATTCATCGCGGGCGCAATTAAAAGGGGCGCTTTCGTGGCAAGCGCTGTGGACGTAAGCATGTTGTCAGCTATGCCGCACGCCAGCTTGGCCATGGTGTTGGCAGTCGCGGGTGCGACAATCATGAGGTCGGCACGCTGTGCAAGCGCTACGTGACCGATCTCGCGGCTTATTTTCTGCACAAATGTGTCCACCCGCACCGGGTTATGGCTGAGCGCCTCAAACGTAGCGGGCGTTACCAGCTGCGCGGCGTTGGGTGTAAGAATCACTTCCACGTTGGCGCCCAGCTTTACAAGGCTGGAAACCAACTCCGCGGCCTTATATGCGGCGATTCCTCCCGAGACGCCGACAATGATGTTCGCTTCCACTTATTCCTCCATGTCCGGGTTGCGGCTGTAAGTCAACAGCCCGCGGTTAATCTCGTCCACAGCGATCTGCAGGGGTTTCATGTCCTTTGGGTCCACCATCGGCTGCGCGCCGCCCAGTAACTGGCGCGCGCGTTTGCTCGCCTCCACCACCAGTGTGTAACGGCAGTCCACCTTTTCGCACAATTCTACGATCGTCGGATTCACAATAGCCATTTGCGGTTCCTCCTCAGTCTTCCAATATGGTCGGCATAAAACGGATGGTACGTTGTTTTTCGGCGTTGACGATGCTGGTAAGCTGGGATATGGCCAGTTCCAGATCATCGTTAATCACCGCGTACTGGTATTTGTTGATGTTAAGTACTTCCTTGCGCGCGTTGCGCAAGCGGCGCTCAATCTCCGCCGGGTCGTCGGTATTGCGGGTGTGCAATCGTACACGCAGGGCGCTGAAGCTGGGCGGAAGGATAAAAATACTGACATAATCCTTCGCTTTGGCCATCACGGCGATAGCTCCCTGTGGATCGATATCCAGTAGTACGTTCTTACCCGTAGCCAACAGTTTTTCAACCTGCGCCTTGAGCGTACCGTACCGATGCCCGTGCACCGTAGCATGTTCTAAAAACTCATCGTCTTCAAGCATTCGGTCGTATTCCGCATCGTTTACGAAATGGTAGTCAATGCCTTCAATCTCGCCCTGTCTGGGCGCTCGGGTGGTGACGCTGCAGGAAAACGCGATGCTCGGATCGCCCGCCATCAGCCTTTTCACCAGCGTGCCCTTGCCCGTGCCCGAAGGGCCGGAGATAATCAGCAACATGCCTGATCGTTTGACGATTACGCCCATGCTTAAATCTCCTTATCTTCCATCAGCGCCGCCACGTCACGACCGGCTGAACGGTTGGCGACGGTCTCGGGCTGGATGGCGGATAATATAACGTGGCCGCTGTCTGTGACGATCACGGCACGCGTGCGGCGTCCCTGCGTTGCGTCCACAATCTTTTTCAGGTCGCGGGCTTCCTGCACCAGCCGCTTCACCGGCGCGCTGTCGGGGCTGACGACCGCCACGATGCGTTCCGAAACGATCATGTTGCCAAAGCCAATGTTGATAAGCCTCATTTCGCGCCTCCCGTTATGCAACGTTTTGCACCTGCTCACGCAGTTTCTCCAACAGGCATTTCATTTCCACCACACAGCCCGCGATTTGTACGTCGCTCGCCTTAGAGCCGATAGTGTTTACCTCACGGTTCATTTCCTGTAAAAGAAAATCCATTTTTCGGCCGGTTTCGCCCTTGGCGGTCAGGCAAGCTCTGAACTGCTCGAAATGGCTTTGCAAACGGGCCAGTTCTTCGTCTATCGCGCAGCGATCCGCCATGGTTGCGACTTCCTGGGCTATCCGCTGCGGTTCCGGCGTTTGAATCTTCCATTCGGTCAGCCTGGCTTCCAGCCGTTCACGGTAACCTTGCGGCACGGCCGGTGCCCGCGCGGCGATTTGCTGAGTCAGTTCTTCTGTCTGCGACAGATTGGCTGTCAAGTCCGCGGCAAGCGCCTCGCCTTCGCGCAGACGCATCGCCTGTACTTGAGCAAACGCCTCGGCGTACGCTTCCGTTGCCAGCGTCGTAACCGCCCGCGCATCTTCCTCGGCGGGCAGCACCGTCAGCGCGCCACTTAGCGTAAGCAGTTCCGCCATGTTAGGCGGAGGCAGCCGCAGCGTCCGCGCGATTTCGCCCGTTTCCTGCACGCATTGCGCCAGCAGTGCCTGGTCAATCGTCACCACGTTGGCATCCGGCCTGCGGTTTTGGTAAACGACTGTTACGTCCACATGCCCGCGTTTCATTTCACTCTGGGCGATCAACTCGCGCAGCGTGTCTTCCAGAAACGTCAGCGCTTTGGGCATACGAAAACTCACATCCAAAAAACGGTGGTTCACGGTTTTCAGCTCCAACAGCAGGTCGCGTCCGTCACGGTTGACATGGCTACGGCCATAACCCGTCATGCTGAGCATTCTTGCCCATCCCACCTTTCCGCCTTTGGCTGTGAGGTTAAATTTGATTATAACACAAGCGGCGCGTTTTGAAAAGTCTTCCGCCGCGTTTTCCACAACCGACGCCGTTGCGCCCACGGCGGCATTGTGCTATCATCAGATGGATTTTATAGCGGGAGGGCCAACGAAATGCCCATGGACGGCTTTACCCTGTCCTTTATGGAGCGCGAACTGGCGCAGGCGCTTACAGGCGGGCGCGTGGATCGCGTGAACCAGCCGGAGCGCGACACGCTGGTGCTTTTAGTGCGCAATCAGGGTAGCAACATGCGTTTGCTGCTAACTGCCAACGCCGACCAGGCGCGTGCGCAGCTGACCGAACAAGCCTATGAAAACCCTGCCGAACCGCCGATGTTCTGTATGCTCATGCGCAAGCACCTGCAAGGTTCGCGGCTGGCGGCAATCCAGCAATGGAAAGCCGACCGTGTGTTG
>JADGQP010000022.1 GCA_017881705.1 Christensenellaceae bacterium | reverse complement strand
GGAAAGCGCAAAAGCGTGGGCCGCGCTTTGGGACGACTGCGACGTGGAGGTGGATTCTGCCGACGAGCAGCGGCAGGGCGCGCTGCGTTACGACATTTTTCAGATGCTGGCCAGCAGGTCCTCGGCTGACCGGAGCATTTCCGTGGGCGCGCGCGGGCTGACCCATGGCCGGTATAAGGGCAATACCTTCTGGGATACCGAGATTTTTCTGCTCCCCTTTTACCTGTGGACGTTGCCGGACGTCGCTAAAAGCCTGCTTTTATACCGCGCGGATCGCCTGCCCCAGGCGCGGGCGCTGGCGAAACGGCAAAACCTGGATGGCGCGCGCTTTCCGTGGATGTGCTCCGACAGCGGGGAGGAACAGTGCGAAAGCTGGGATATCGGCCTTTGCGAAACGCACATCACCGCGGATGTGGTTTACGCCATGCAGCGCTATGCGGAGGTAACGGGCGACGAGGCTTTTATAAAGGATACTGCTGCCGAAGTGTACCGGCAGACCGCGCTTTACTGGCTTACGCGCCTTACGTACGAACCCGCCAAAGACCAGTACAGCTCTTTCTTTGTCAAAGGGCCGGACGAGTATTGCGGCGCGACGGTCAATAACGCCTACACCAACTACCTGGCGCGCTTTAACATCGACCTGGCGCTGCGCTACGCGCCCCTGTCCTTCCGGGAACGGGAACACATGGTTTTCGTACGCAACCGCATTGTGATTCCGTACGATGAGGGACGTAAACTGTATTTGCAGGATGAGCTGCTGGATCGCCTGGAGGCGGCGCCCTTTTTCAAGGATGGGGATGAACCTGCCTACAAGCGCTGCTGCTTTGACCGTATGCAGCGTTACCGTGTGCTCAAGCAGGCCGATCTGGTGTTGTTGATGGCGCTTTTCCCTAACGATTTCACTCCCGAAGAGCAACGCAACGTGTTTACGTATTACGAGCCGATCACCTTGCACGATTCCACGCTCAGTTACGGCCCGCACGCGCAGCTGGCGCTTCGTCTGGGGCTTTGGGACAAGGCGGAGGATTACTTTCGCAAAGCCGTTTACCTGGACCTTCGGGACGTAATGGGCAACACCGGCCGCGAGGGGCTGCATATGGCGGCGCTGGGTTCGGCGTGGCAGGCGCTGGTGTTCGGCGCGGCCGGCCTGTGGGAGAAAAACGGAGAACTGGTTTTGGAACCCGCGCTGCCCCCGAGCATCTCGGGAATCCGGTTTACGGTAAAGCACCGCGGTAAGCGTTTGCGTGTGGAGGTATCGCGTAAGGGGCGTACGATACGGGAGGAGGTATAAAATGTACTTACCTAAAAATCACAGCAGAAGAACGGCCGTGGCGGTGTTTTTAACGCCGTCGTTGATCGGTGTGTTTGTATTCTGCCTGATTCCGATGGTATCGTCGTTTGTTTTCAGCCTGATGGATTACGATCTGCTGGCTGGAACCATGAAGTTCACAGGCCTGAAGAACTTCATACAAATCCTTACGGGCAAAGAGTTTCCGCAGGTGCTTAAGCACACGCTGACCTATCTTGTCTTGTACCTTCCGATTATCCTGATGGCGTCGCTGGCGGAGGGAATGCTGCTAAACCACGACTTCCCGGGACGCGGATTTTTCCGCACCGTATTTTATTTGCCGGTGATCACCTCCTGGGTTGCGGCTGCCGTGGTGTGGACCTGGGTGTTAAGCGGCAAGTACGGCTTGCTGAACCAGGCGCTGGCCGTTGTTGGCATCGACGGGCCCGCCTGGCTGAGCAGCAAGGATTGGGCCATGCCGGGCATCGTGATGGCCGCCCTCTGGAAGGATACCGGTTATTACGCTTTAATGGTGCTGGCAGCGCTTAAATCCATCGACCCCACCTATTATGAGGCCGCGGCTATCGACGGCGCTGGATCGGGACGCAGGTTTTTCAGCATCACGCTGCCGTTGCTTTCGCCTACGCTGTTTATGATGGTCGTTATTAACGTGATCTATGGGCTGCAGGTTTGCGATGCTGTGCTGATTATGACCAACGGGGATCCGGGCGGCGCTACGACGGTATTTTTGGAACGTATTTATAAATACGCGTTTAAGCAATACAAAATGGGCGTCGCGTCGGCTTATTCCTGGATTTTGTTCATCCTGATTCTGATATTTACGCTGGTTCAGTTCCGCTTGCAGAAGAAGTGGGTGAATTACGATGCGTAAAAAAAGAAGCGTCGTGGGGACGATCGCCTTTTACCTCGTGCTGATCCTGCTAGCAACCATCACGCTGATTCCTTTTATGTGGATGCTTTCCTCGTCGTTTAAAAGCGCGGAAACCATCCGTACCATCCCCATCCGATGGATTCCCGAGCACCCCTCGCTGGAAGGATACCGGCGGGTGTTCAACATGGAAGGTTTCTCCTTTGTCCGGGCCTCGCTCAACAGCCTGTTCCTCTCGGTTGCCTGCACGATCGTACAGGTGATGAGTGCCTGCATGGCCGCCTTCGTCTTTACGAAGATGCCGTTTAAAGGCTCCAACAAGCTGTTCGGGCTGTACCTGGCAACCATGATGATCCCCGGCACGGTAACCATGGTACCCAACTACATTATCCTGCGCATGATGGGCCTGCTGAACACTTACACGGGGTTGATCCTGCCGTCGTTAGCCAACGCGTTCGGAGTATTCCTGATGCGGCAATCCATGTTATCGCTCAACGATAGCTATCTTGAAAGCGCGATGCTCGACGGGGCGACACTATACCGAGTTTTCTTTGTCATCGTCCTTCCGATGGTTGGGCCGACGCTTGCGACGATGATCCTGTTAGCCTTTATGGGAAGCTGGAACAGTTACCTTTGGCCGCTGATCGTTCTGACAAGTACCAGCAAACAAACCCTGCAGGTGGTTTTGGGCAATATGAACGGCATTTATAAAAACAAGGAAAATATCCTGATGGCTGGCGCCGTATTAACGATTATGCCGATTCTGGTTGTGTACCTGCTGACGCAAAGCAAGGTGGACAGCGGCATCTCGTTGGGTGGCCTTAAATAAAGAAGCATAACGCGAGTGTGCGTTTGCGAGTATAAACGATTCTGAAGGAGGTTCCAATCCATGAAAAAACTGGTCGCTCTGATTCTGTGCGTCGTAATGTTGCTATCTCTGGTAAGCGTTGCATCGGCAGAGGATATTACCCTCACCTATGCCTGCTTCTCCGCCGCCGGTGCTCAGGAAGAAACGCTGAAAAAGATGATCGATGTCTTTGAAAGCAAGAACCCTGGTATCAAAATTGACGTGCAGCTTACCGCAATGGGTGATTACTTCACCACGCTGGCTACCAAAATAGCCGGCGGCAATGCGCCCGACGTGTTCGAACTGAACATGGAAAACCTGGTATCCTACGAGCTGCGCAATCAGTGCGCGGATATCTCCAACATGGGCATCAACACTGCCAACTATTCCAAGGGCTGCCTGGATGCTGTATCCAGCAACGGATCCCTCTACGGTGTACCAATGAGCTTCTCCACCTGCGTGTTGTTCTACAATAAGGACCTGTTCGACCAAGCTGGCATAAGCTACCCGACCAACGATTGGACCTGGACCGACATACAGACGGCCGCGGAAAAGATTCGCGCGCTGGGCGACGACACCTGGGGTATTTATCAGCCGATCAGCTACAATGAATTCTATAAATCCATTGTCGGCAACGGCGGAAGCCTGCTCAACGCGGACCATACGGCCTTCACCGTTAATTCTCCCGAAAACGTGGCCGTTCTGGACGCGATGATCAAGCGCGTCCGCGGCGATAACCATGTGATGCCCAACACCGAAGAACTTGCTGGCCGCAGCGATGGCGACCTCTTCAGCGAAGGCAAACTGGGCATGGCCATCACGGGCATCTGGATGTTCTCCACGTTTGCGGAGCAAAGCAAATCGAACTGGGACATCGTGGTTGAGCCGGGCTACAAAGACAAAGCGACGTTCTTCTTCGCCAATGTGAACTGCATCTCCCCCTCCAGCAAAAAACAGGAAGCCGCCGCGAAGTTTATCGATGCCATGGGCTCCGATCCCGACATCGTACAGCTTCGCCTGGACGCCAGCTGGGAACTGCCCACCATTGCCGACCAGAGCAAACTGGGCCAGTACCTGAGCATCACCCCGCCCTCCAACCGCGCGGCTGTGTTTGACAGCATGGATTATGCCGTCGCGCCCCCGGCGCTGCTGGAATCCGCGCAGGTGACCGAGATTATCAACAACGTCCTGAGCACGCTGGAAACCAGCGATGAGACCGCGCAGGCTGCGCTGGACGATATCCAGTCCCAGCTTGAGGCAGCCAACCTGCTTAACCAGTAAACCGTTTCATCGTCTTTCGCGGGAGGAGCGCAATGCTTCTCCTGCGAGATGGTCAAAAAAGTGGCTTTGCCACTTTTTTGAGTTTCGGGTATTGTTTGTGGCTCTGCCGCAAACTCCCCGCTGATCGGTAATCAGAGAGCCGCGGCCCTCCGAACCCTCCCACAAGCAGGCTCCTTTGATAAGCTTGAGGGAGGAGCCCTATGCTTCTCCCGCGAAGCATATTACGAACCTTATTTCCGAAAGGAAGTTTACCACATGCAAGGCTATCAGGTGACCGGCAACGAGTACCTGTCCCTGCCAACTATCCGCGAGGCGGACGGGGCGATCGAGGGCGTTACGTTCCTTTACATGGGGCTGAAGGGCCTTCTGGAAATTCGCGGAGACGATGGGCTGATCAAGCCCTTTTTGGCGATCAACGGCGCGCGGGCGGCGCTCACGCCCACGTGGAACCGGGAACATTGCTGGATACCGCGTATGGATGCGAGCGCCAAGGACGTGGCGTTTTCCTGCGAGTACCTTACGCCGGTGGGCGAGCGGGCTTTCGGTTTGCGGTTATCGGCCCGAAACGAAGGCGCCGTTTCCGTTTCAGCCAAAATCGGCGTGGATGGGCGCTGGGACCGCACGCTGCACGAAATTAATGAAACGACCGAGCTGCCTCTGGGCCGCGAGGTGAAACGCTCCAACTGGAACCAGATGTTTGTGTGGAGCCAGAAGCCGGGAACGCCGCTGTTCGCCTTCGCACCGGTTGTGATGGACGCGCAGCCTTTCAGCGAGATTGATCAGCGGGCTGAGTGGGCGCAGGACAGCTTCGCGTATTCGATCTGGCGCGAAACCCCCCTCGCGCCTGGGGAAAGCGTAACGTTGGACGTGTTTTTCGGCGTAGGGTACGAGGAAGTGTCCGCGGTCACTTCGGCCAAGGAACTGCTTCGGCAGGGGTACGAGACGCTGCGTGTCCGCGAGGCTGCCTGGCTGTCCGCCCGGGAAAAAAACGTGAGCGATCCGAAACTGAACGAGCTGTTGAACACCAACCTGTTTTTCGCCTTTTTTTACGCTTCCGGCCGCAGCTTGGACACCGAGGAACTTTGCCTGATGACCTCGCGCAGCCCGCGCTATTACGTCAGCGCCGCCTATTGGGACCGGGACAGTCTGCTGTGGGCGTTCCCCGCCATACTGGAGACGGACGCGGCCTACGCGCGTGAAATCCTTGTTTACGTGTTTACCCGGCAAGCGCGCAATTTCGGCGTGCATAGCCGGTATATCGACGGCACGATGCTGGAGCCGGGCTTTGAACTGGACGAGCTGTGCGCGCCGGTGGTGGCGCTGAACCGCTACGTGGAAAAAACGGGGGATACCGTGTTTGCGGGCGAACCGTTCGTGCAAACCGGGCTTAAGAGCATCCTGCGTACGCTGGAAGGTAAAAAGCATCCGACGACCGACCTGTACGAAACCTTTTTGCAGCCCACCGACGACCTGCGTTTGTACCCGTACCTGACGTACGATAACGCGCTGGTCTGGTACTCGCTGCGCGCGCTGGCTGTTCTGCTCAATCGGCCGGAGCTTATGCAGCGCGCCGAGGCGGTGCGCGGGGCGGTTTACGCCCATTGTGTAAAGGAACAGGATGGGCAGCGCTTTTTCGCCTGGTCGGTCGATCTGCTGGGCGGGTACGATCTGTACGACGAACCCCCGGGCAGTCTGCAATTACTGCCTTTTTACGGCTTCTGCACCCGGGAGGATGAGGTGTGGCGCAATACCGTGGCCATGATCCGGGATGAGAAGTATGCGCTGTCCTTCGCCCGTTTCCCCATTGCCGAAATCGGCTGCAGGCACGCGCCGCACCCGTGGGTGCTTGCCATGTGCAACAGCCTTGTGAGCGGCCACGCCGATACGGCGCTGGCGAACCTGCAAAAAACGAGGCTGGACAACGGCATAGCCTGCGAAAGCGTGAACGAAACCACTGGCGATTGCGAAACCGGCGAAGCATTCGCGACCTGTGCGGGCTTCCTGGCTTACACGCTTTGGACGGCGTTTCAAAACGGCTGAGCAGCTATGTCTGTTTTATGCCCTATAGGTTTGCCAGGCAAGCGGCGCGGATAGCCGGATTCACATCCCGCGCCGCTTGTTTTCGTTGCCTTCCGCGCTTTTCCCTTACCTTGACAGGCTTTGCAAAAAAAGATAAGATACGTGCGATAGTATTCAATCGGAAATGAGACGGAAAAAGGGGGGAGCGCCCGTGCGGCCAACCCGCGCCGGAGTGTGGAAAACCTCGCTGCTGACGCTGTTTTGGGCGCTGTCTGTGGCGGCGCTGAGCGTTGCGCTGACTGCTGGCGATAAGGCGGCCGCGGGCGGTGTGAGCTGGTCGCGCACGCTGCCGTACGCGGGAGTGTCGCTCATCGCGGCGATCGCGCTGGGGTTGGGCTACCGCGCGCTTGGCAGGCTTCCCCGGGCGTTTGCCAATCCAAGGCTTTGGGTGCTCTCTATTCTTTTCGCCGCTGTAGCGACGCTGGGCGAAAGTTTTGCGCAGACGGGAACGGCGCAGCTGGTGAGCGAACGCGGGGCGCTGGCGTTGCTCTATTTCGCGGGGCGCGTGCCTGCCTGTTACCTGGGCATGGCTCTGCTGATGGAAGCCCTTTGCCGTTTTACGGAACCGACCGCGTTTTGGGGCGGCAAGGCAAATATCCGTGGAGATTCGGCGGCAGCCGCCGTGCCCGTGGAATTGCCCGCGTGGGTGGAAAACGCGCGCAAACGCGCCTACACAGACGCGGAACATAAGCCCGAGCCGGAACCTTACCGGCCGCCGCTGCCCGCGTGGGCCGCGCGCTTTGCTCAGGAAAAGCAAACGACGCAGGATGTACCGCAACCCATCCCTGCCGAGACTGTTGCTGTACCGGATGACGTGATGCCCGCTTTCCCAACGGAATCTGAGGCTTGCGAACCCGCGGCTGTGCCTGCGGGAGAGGTGGAAGCCTATCGCAGCGTGACCAAGGAGATCGAAAAAGGCGCCTGGTCAGGCCCGACAAACCAAAAAGGGAAGCAAACGGGCCGCGACCGCAAGGCGAGCCGCGCTTTGCATGCAGCGCAGGGCGTACCCGAAAAGCGTGCCGGTTTGCCCATATGGGGCTTCGCACTGATACTGACAGTCTGCTGGCTGCCCTACCTTTTTGCTGTATGGCCCGGTACGGTCAGCAACGACAGCATTACCCAACTGGCGGAAATCCTTGGCGCAAAGCCGCTTGGAAACGGCAACCCGCTGGCGCAGACGGGGCTTTTATGGCTGGCTGTGCAGGCTGGGCGGGCGTTTTTTGGTTCGGCGAACGCGGCTGTTGCGCTGTACGTGTGCGTGCAGGCGGCGCTGCTGGCCTGGCTGTTGGGTTACACTTTACATATCATGGTGGATACCGGCGCGCCGCGCTGGCTTACGGCGGGTTCCGCCGCGTTTTTTGCGCTGTGCCCCGTTTTTCCGACGTTTGCGTTTTGCGTAGGCAAGGACACGGTGTTCGCCATGGCCGTGCTGTGGTTTACGCTGCTGGCCTGGCGGGTGTTATCCGCTCCCCGCGCGCGTTTATCCACGACGTTCTGGCTGTGTGTAAGCGCTGCCGCGTGCGCGCTGTTACGGAATGCCGGTGCGGCGCTTGCGGGCGTTACCCTCGCCGTGATGTTTATCCGCTCCCTGCGGGTGCGTCAGGCGCAATGGCGCGCGCCGCTCATGGCGCTGGTAAGCGCGGGCGCGGCGCTTGCGGTGCTGTATGCCGTGGCAATCCCTGCGTTTGGCGTTCAACCCGCTTTGGAAACGGAAAACTGGTCGGCACCACTGCAGCAGGTGGCGCGCGCGGCAGCCGGCAACGAACTGACAGAGGAAGAAAAGGCCATCGTAAACGCGGTGCTGCCTGTGGATGAATTGCAGGCCGCCTATAACGGCGAGCTTTCCGACCCGGTGAAAGCGCTGTGGCGCGCGGACGCGACCGTAGAGCAGAAAAGCGCTTTCTTTGGCGTTTGGCTCCGCCTGGGGCTTCGGGAACCGGCGACGTACTTAAGCGCGCTTTTCCACAACGGATACGGGTATCTTCTGCCCGGTTATGTCAGCGTCCTCAAGCCTACGTTCCTGTTGGGCATGGAAGGCCGCACGACGCTGATCGACGGTAAGTTTGATTTTACGGTCAACCCCAATGCCGCGCCGCTGAAGCAAGCGCTGCAATCCCTGTTTGCGTATGCGCCTTTCCGTGTGCTGTGCGCGCCCGGCCTGTATGGGTGGCTGACGCTGTTCGCCCTGGCGGGGACGCTTGGCTGTGTGAACCGGCGCAACGCCCTGCTGATGTTCCCCGCGATGTTAACGCTGTTGGGCTGCCTGTTTTCGGCGGTAAACGGCTATTTCCGCTACGCTCTGCCACTGTATTTTCTGGCTCCGCCGACGCTTGCGATGCTTTCTCAGGCGCTGCGTTCCGGCCGACCCTCCGTAAACCGCGGTATAAACCAGCTATGAAAAGGAGCCGTTTATGAAACTGTTGATCGCCCTGCCCTGTTACAATGAAGCGGAAAAGATCGCCGAGGTGCTTCGCTCCATCCCTGAAACGTTCGCGGGCGTGGACGAACGCCGCCTGCTGGTGGTGGACGACGGCAGCGCGGACGATACCGCGCGCCTGGCGCTGGAGGCGGGCGCGATGGTGCTGCGCCACAAACGCAACATTGGCCTGGGGCAAGCCTTCCGCACCGCGGTGGATTACGCGATCGACCATGGGTTCGACCTGATGGTCAACATGGACGGGGACGGGCAGTTCGACCCCGCCGATATCCAGCGCCTGATCGACCCGATATTGCGTGAGGAAGCCGATTTTGTCACCGGCAGCCGCTTTTTAACGGGTGAAAAGATACAGCACATGCCCGCGGTGAAACGCTGGGGTAACGGGCGCATGAACCATCTGGTCAGCCGGCTTTGCGGGCAGAATTTTTCGGACGTAAGCTGCGGCTTTCGCGCCTATAACCGCGAAACGCTGCTAACCATCAACTTCTACGGCCGTTTTACCTATACGCAGGAGAGTTTCGTTTGCTTCAAGTTTCAAAACCTCGCCATGGCCGAAGCGCCGATTTCGGTGCGCTACTTTCCCGAACGGAAAAGCCGCGTGGCCGGAAGCGTTTGGAGATATTTCAAACGCACGCTGGGCATTCTTACGGGCATGATGCGCGATTATTATCCCATGCGGTTCTTCAGCCTCATTGGCGAGTGCTTCCTGGTGCCCACGGCCGTTTTCGGGCTGATGTTCCTGATCCACTACCTGAAGGTCGGGTATTTCAGCGGTTACCTGTTCGCGGGGCTGATCGCGGCGTTTTGCCTGCTAATCGCTGTTTTGATGTTTTCCTTCGGCGTGGCCATGGAAAGCATGGTGCGTATTAACCGTAACGAAAACCGCATACTCTACCGCCAGCGCATCCTCGCGCCCATACAGCCGGAAGGCGAAAAGCGCATCATCATGAAATAAGCGGGCCGCGAGGGCGCGCCCGAAAGGACGAAAATTCGCATGAAGGTCATGATCTCGGTTGACCATCCCGCGTGGGCGCACCAGTTTCATTCCATT